>JAUIBJ010000093.1 GCA_030428025.1 Alphaproteobacteria bacterium | reverse complement strand
CCCATGTCATAGGTCAGCAAATCGGGCATGCCCGCAATCCGACCCGTATAAGCCGCCGCCATCACCCCCGAGGCCGGACCCGACATCACCGTCTTTGCGGCCTCCTTCGCCACGAAACGCGACGAGACCATACCTCCATTGCCATTCATCACTAGCACGTCGCGGTCATAGCCGCCCTCGGCCAGGCTCTCTCTCAGCCGCCGCAGGTAACGGTCGAGGATAGGCTGCACGCTGGCGTTCACCGCCGCCGTCACGCCGCGCTCGTATTCGCGAGATTCCTGAAGGATGGCATGGCCGAGAGTAATGTGGTCGTTTGGCCAGACCTCGGCCAGCACCTCGCCTGCGCGGCGCTCATGGGACGGGTTGGCATAAGCGTGCAGAAAATGCACCACCACCGCCTCGCATCCCGCCGCTAGCAACTCGCGGCCTGCCGCCCGCACCGCTGCGTCGTCAAGCGGCACCACGACCTCGCCCTCGGCATCCATCCGCTCCGGCACCTCCAGCCGCAGATCACGCGGTATGATCGGCGTGAACTGCCCTGTCATACCGTAGGGTTGTGGCCGGGTACGCCGACCGAGTTCCAGCACGTCACGGAAGCCTTGCGTGGTAATCAGCCCGGTGCGGCTGAGCTTGCGCTCCAGCACGGCATTTGTGGTCGTGGTGGTGCCATGCACGATAAGGTCGAGCGCGGAGAGCTCGCACGCCGCCGCCTCAAGCGCTGCCATAACCCCGTGGGCCTGGTTCTCCGGGGTGCTCGGCACCTTCGCGATGCGGATGCGGCCGGTTCTCTGATCGAGTTCCAGAAGGTCGGTGAACGTGCCCCCCACATCCACGCCCGCCACCAGACCGGCCCCCGGTTTCGCCATCGCTCTTCTGTCCCCTCGTTTTCGCGTCCGAGCGTTGTCGAGGGTTCGGGAAAAGTCAACGAGGCAGGCAAGGCCGCAACGCCAAGACTGGGGATTTTTCCGTTGCGCCGGTCAGGCATTCCCTTCCCCAAGAAGACGCGTCGTCTCGGCACAACGCGCGCCGCCATAAAAGGCGTCGATGACCCTGCCGAACACCCATTCGTCGCCCACCGCTTCGAAAAGCGTTGCGCAAGACCGCAGCTTCAGCGCATCGACGGAGCCGAGCACGGTCTCCGGTGCCAACTCTTCATGCGCCAACATCGCGCGCGTGATCTCCACAAGGCGAGGTCCGAGCGTTGCATGCGACAGATAGGCTTCGGCCTCTGCGCGGTCTTCGATACCGAAATGCTGCGCCGTGGCCGACCGTCCCAGCCCCTTGAGCTGCGGAAAAACGAACCACATCCAGTGGCTTTCTTTCCGCCCCCTTCGGATTTCCTCCAGCGGCGCGGGCCAGACCCGCGCCTGCGCTTCGGTAAACCGCTCCAAGTTCATCGCACCCCCCGTAGGCCGGGCTTAAGCCCTGCATCCGGAAAACATAACGGCCGACAGGCGGTCACTTCAATATCCCCGGAAGCTTCAGACCGTGCTCACGCGCGCAGTCGATGGCAATGTCATAGCCCGCATCCGCGTGGCGCATCACCCCCGTGGCCGGGTCGTTCCACAGAACCCGCGCGATCCGCCGGTCGGCATCCTCGGTCCCGTCGCAGCAGATCACCATGCCGGAATGCTGCGAAAAACCCATGCCTACACCGCCGCCGTGATGCAGGCTGACCCATGTCGCCCCACTCGCGGTATTGAGAAGCGCGTTCAGGAGCGGCCAGTCGGAAACGGCATCCGAGCCGTCCTTCATCGCCTCGGTCTCGCGGTTGGGAGAGGCGACCGAACCGCTGTCGAGATGGTCACGACCGATCACCACAGGTGCCTTCAACTCGCCATTGCGGACCATCTCGTTGAACGCGAGCCCCGCCTTGTGCCGCTCACCAAGCCCGATCCAGCAGATCCGCGCAGGCAGACCCTGGAAGGAAATCCGCTCCTGCGCCATGTCGAGCCAGCGATGCAGGCCCTCATGCTCGGGGAAAAGCTCTTTCATCTTCGCGTCGGTCTTGTAGATATCCTCCGGATCGCCCGACAGCGCACACCAGCGGAAGGGGCCGACGCCACGGCAGAAAAGCGGGCGGATATAGGCCGGCACGAAACCGGGGAAGGCAAAGGCGTCTTCCAGCCCCTCTTCCAGCGCCACCTGTCGGATGTTGTTGCCATAGTCCAGCGTCGGCACGCCCATGTTCCAGAAATCGACCATCGCCTGAACATGCACGCGCATGCTGGCGCGGGCGGCTTTCTCCACCGCCTTGGGGTCGCTCTCTTGCATCGCGCGCCATTCGCCCACGCTCCAGCCCTGTGGCAGGTAGCCATGCACCGGGTCATGCGCACTGGTCTGGTCGGTGACGATATCCGGTTTCACGCCGCGCCGCACCAGTTCCGGGAACACATCCGCCGCGTTGCCGATCAGGCCAACCGACTTGGCCTCGCCCGCCTTGGTCCAGCGCTCGATCATTGCCAGCGCCTCGTCGAGCGAATGGGTGATCTCGTCCACATAACGCGTCCGCTTGCGGAACTCGGCACGGGTTTCGTCGCATTCCACGGCAAGACAGCAGGCCCCGGCGAAAACCGCCGCCAGCGGCTGTGCCCCGCCCATGCCGCCCAGGCCCCCGGTCAGAATCCAGCGCCCCTTTAGGTTGCCGTCGTAATGTTGCCGGCCCGCCTCGGCGAAGGTCTCGTAGGTGCCCTGCACGATGCCCTGACTGCCGATATAGATCCACGACCCGGCGGTCATCTGACCGTACATCATCAGGCCCTTCTTATCGAGCTCGCTGAAATGGTCCCAGTTGGCCCAGTGCGGCACGAGGTTGGAATTGGCGATCAGCACGCGGGGCGCATCCTTGTGGGTCTTGAACACGCCCACCGGCTTGCCCGACTGCACCAGAAGCGTCTCGTCCTCCTCCAGCCCCTTCAGCGTGCCGACGATCCGGTCGAAATCCTCCCAGGTGCGGGCGGCGCGGCCGATGCCGCCATAGACCACCAACTCGTGCGGGTTTTCGGCCACGTCGGGGTGAAGGTTGTTCATCAGCATCCGCATCGGCGCCTCCGTCACCCAGTGCTTTGCCGAAATCTCGGCGCCGGTGTCGGGATAGATGTCGCGGGTGTTGTGGCGGGGGTTGGTCATGTCGGTTGCTCCTTCACTGCGCCAGCAGATGGCCGGCGACGATGTTGCGTTGAATCTCGGACGAGCCTTCGTAGATGCGCATGATCCGCAGGTCGCGGGTGATGCGTTCGATGGGAAAGTCGCGGGTGTATCCATAGCCGCCGTGAATCTGCAGCGCGGTATCGGCCACCATGCCGGCGGCCTCGCTGGCTTTCAGCTTGGCCATGGCGGCGGCGTCGGTAAACCGCTCGCCCAGTTCGCGCCGCCGGGCGGCCTCCAGCGCCATCAGCCGGGCCGCTTGCAACTCGACGCCCATATCGGCCAGCATCCAGCGGATGCCCTGTTTCGCGCTCAGGGCCTCGCCGCCGATCACGCGTTCCTGCGCATAGAATTTGGCGGCGTCCAGCGCGGCCTGCGCCATGCCGATACATTGTGCCGCCACTTCCACGCGGCCATTGTCCAGCACATTCATGGCAGTCCTGAAGCCCTGCCCCTCAGCGCCCAGCAGCGCGTTCTTGGGCAAATGGCAATCGATATTGAGCGTAAAGACATGGCCGCCTTTCAGGCCCATCGTCTTTTCGGGCGGTCCCGGCTCGAACCCGGGCGTCCCTTTGGGCAGCAGAAATGCCGAGATTCCCCGGTGCCGTGCCTCGGGGTCCGTCACCGCGTAGACGACGACGAAATCCGCCACCCCGCCGTTGGAGATGAAACACTTCGTGCCCTTCAGGCGCCAGCCGTCGCCCTCGCGCACCGCGCGGGCCTTCATCTCCGCCGGATCGCTCCCCGCGGTGGGCTCGGTCAGGGCGAAGGCCCCAAGCATCTCGCCGGTGGCGGCCTTTGGCAGAACCGCCAGCTTCTGTGCCTCCGTTCCGCCGATCAGGATGGAATCCGTGGCCAGGTAATGCGCCGTCAGCGCCGAGACGGTCGAGCCGCAGCCGGCCGCCACGATCTCCACCGCCCGCAGCAGCGCCTGCGCCGAAACCCCCGACCCGCCGAAATCCTCCGGCAGGTTCGCGCCCAGCATCCCGGCCTCGGCCAGCACGCCGATCTGGTCGTGCACGAAGGCGCCGGTCTCGTCGGTTTCGGCGGCTTTCGGCGCGATCCGTTCGGCCACGATCCGTTCCAGCATGTCGCAGAACAGCCGTTCCTCCTCGCTCAGCATGTGAAAAAGCCCGCTCATCCGATCACCCCCGCGCCTCTCAGCGCGTCCAGCCGCGCGGCATCCATGCCGCAGTACCGCTCGAGCACCTCCGCTGCATCTGCACCGAGGCCGGGGGCCGAGCGATCGGCGGCGGGCTTCACCCCGCCGAAGCGCACCGGCTGAGGCACCACCGGGGCCTGCCCCAGCACCGGATGCGGCATCTGGTGGACGAGGCCGCGCGCCCGGGCGTGGGCGCTGTCGCCCGCCTGCGCAATATCCCAGATCGGCGCGCTTGGAAGCTGCGCCTCGGCCAGCGCCACCATCGCATCTTCCGTTGTGAGTTGCCCGCTCCAGCCCTCGAGCATCGCTTTCAGTTCCGGCTCGTGCCGGGTGCGCGCCTCGTCGCTGGCAAAACGCGCATCGCCGGGCAGGTCGGGCCGGCCGATCAGTTCGGCCAGCCGCGCGAACTGCGCGGGCGTCAGAACCGCGATCACCACCTGACCGTCCGCTGTGCGGAAACAGCCGAACGGCGTCGACAGCGGATGCCGGTTGCCCACGCGCTGCGGCAGCTTCCCGCCATAGAAATGCAACGCATGGCTGGTGGTGAGCATGGAATAGAGCGCGTCATACATTGCCACGTCGAGAACCGCGCCCACGCCCGTGCGCGCTTTCTGGACCAGCGCGGCCATGATCGCCCACGACCCGAACAGCCCGCCCAGAAGGTCGGCCATCGATTCGCCGGCCTTCAGCGGTTCGCCCCCCTCCTCGCCGGTCGCGGCCATCAGCCCCGACATGGCCTGCACCACAAGGTCATAGGCCGGCAGATCGCGGAACGGCCCGTCCTGCCCGAAGCCCGAGATCGAACAGTAGATCAGCGCGGGATTGCCCGCACGCAGGTCGGCAGGCCCCAGCCCGATCTTCTCGGCCACGCCCGGACGAAAGTTTTCGACCACCACATCGCATTGCGCCGCGATCTGCCTCGCCAGCGCCAGCCCCTCGGGGTCTTTCAGGTTCACAGATACGCTCTTCTTGCCCCGGTTGTTGAGCGTGAAGAGCGCACTCTCCCCTTGCAGGAACGGGCCAATATCGCGGTAATCGTCGCCGTGCGGCGGTTCCAGCTTGATCACCTCGGCGCCCAGATCGGCCAGAAGGGCCGTGCAATAGGGCCCCGCAAGAACGCGGGTGAGGTCGAGCACCTTGATGCCGTCAAGCGGCGTCATGTGAGCGACCCCGCCCGTGCCAGTTCGTCGATCCGACCCAGCAACGCCGCCAGATGCGGACGGGTGCGGTCAGCCCGCTCGTGCCAGTAAGGCCAGGGCGGGGTTTCCTCCATATAGGTCGACTGCGCCAGTTCCATCTGGATCGCATGCCGTCCCTCCTCGGGCCGGCCGTGATGCCGCGTCGTCCACCCGCCCTTGAACCTCCCGTTCGTAACGCTGGTGAAGCCTGTCGCCGCGCCACAGACCTCCTCCACCGCCCGGGCGATCTGGGGCGCGCAGGTGGTGCCATTGTTGGTGCCGATGTTGAAATCGGGCAACGTCCCCTCGAAGAGGAACGGAATACGGGAGCGTATGGAATGGCAATCATAGAGCACCACCACCCCATGCGCCTCCTGCACCCGCTGCAACTCCGCCTCCAGCGCCGCGTGATAGGGCGCGTGGAACGCCTGCTTTCGTGCCGCGATATCAGCCTCGGTCGGCGGCGTCTCCCATAGGTCGAAGCCGTCGAAATCGGTCAGCGGCACAAGCCCGGTAGTGTTCTGCCCCGGATAGAGCGAAGCGCCCGAAGGGTCGCGGTTGGCATCGATCACATAGCGGTGGAAGGTGGCCCGCACCACCGTCGCCCCCGGCAGAAGCCCCTCATAGAGCTTGTGAATGTTCCAGTCCGTATCCGACAGGCCGCGACCGCGGTCGTTCAGACAGCGCCGCACATCCGCTGGAACATACGTTCCCGTATGCGGCATTCCCAGCACCACGGGGCCATCGCCCCGGATCACCTCGACAGGCTTCATCAGTCGTCTCCCAATGTCATGTCCAGCCCGGCGGCCTCGACCAGCGCGCCGCCCATCACAAGCCTCGCCGCCGCCTCCAGTTCGGGGGCAAGATAGCGGTCGTCGCGCAGCGCCGGCACGGTCGCGCGCAGCCTTTCCACCACACGCTGCAACGGCGTGCTGGTTTTCAGCGGTGACCGGAAGTCAATGCCCTGCGCCGCGCAGATCGCCTCGACCCCCAGGATATGCGACAGGTTGGCGTTCATCCGCCCCAGCCGCCGCGCCGCATGAGCGGCCATGCTCACATGATCTTCCTGATTGGCCGAAGTGGGCGTCGAGTCGGTGGTGCAGGGGTTGGCCAGATGCTTGTTCTCGCTCATCAGCGCCGCCGTCGTGACCTCGGCGATCATCAGGCCGGAATTCAGCCCCGGCTCGGGCGTCAGGAAGGGCGGAAGGTCGAAGCTCAGGTTCGGATCGACCATCAGCGCCACGCGCCGCTGTGCGATGGCACCCAGCTCCGCGATGGCCATGGCGATCTGATCGGCGGCGAAGCCTACCGGTTCCGCGTGGAAGTTGCCGCCCGAGACAATCCGGCCTTCCTCGACCAGAACCAGCGGGTTGTCGGTGACCGCGTTGGCCTCGACCTCCAGCACCTCGCCCGCGCGGCGCAGCAGATCGATCGCCGCTCCGCTCACCTGCGCCTGGCAACGGATGCAATAGGGATCCTGCACCCTTGTGTCGCCTTCGCGGTGGCTTTCACGGATCTCGCTGCCCTCCATCAGAGCGCGCTGCGCCCGGGCCGCCATGATCTGGCCCTTGTGGCCGCGCAAGGTGTGGATGGCATCCACAAGCGGCGCAGTCGAACCCATGATCGCATCGGTCGACAGCGCCGCCGTGACGATGCAGCATTCCGCATTCCGCCACGCGCCCCACAGCCCCACAAGGGCCAGTGCGGTGGAAAACTGCGTGCCGTTGATCAACGCCAGCCCCTCCTTGGGCCCGAGCACGATGGGGTCTAGCCCGGCCTTCGCCAAAGCCTCCGCTCCGGGCAGGCGCGCGCCATCCACCACGGCCTCACCCGCCCCGATCATCACCGCGGCCATATGCGCGAGCGGCGCCAGATCGCCAGAGGCCCCGACCGAGCCCTGCACCGGCACGACGGGCGTGACCCCCGCAGCCAACATGCCCTCGATCAGCTCGACCGTCTGCCACCGCACGCCCGAGGCGCCCCGTCCCAGCGACAGAAGCTTCAGCACCATCATCAGCCGGGTCGCATCTTCGTCCAGCGGGTCGCCCACACCGCAGCAATGGCTGAGGATCAGATTGCGCTGCAGGGCCTCTGTCTGCTCGGCCGGGATCTTGACGCTGGCCAGCTTGCCGAAGCCGGTATTGACGCCATAAACCGCCTCGCCGCCCTCTGCCGCCTTGCGCACCAACTCTGCCGCGGCCTCGACGGCAGGTTTCACCGCCCGGTCGAGTGTGGCACTCAGGCGGCCGCGCCAGATCCGTTCCAGTTCCCTGAGGCGCACAGCGCCGGGTGAGACGACCTCGCTCATCCTTCACCCCCGAAAATCCGCCGATGGAGGGGGTTGAAACCGATACGATAGGCCAGTTCCGCTGGCTGGGCCACGTCCCAGACCGCCAGATCGGCACGCTTGCCTGCGGCAATCACACCCGTATCCGTCAGCCCCAGTGCCAGCGCGGCATTTCGGGTGACCCCGGCCAGCGCCTCCTCCGGCGTCATGCGAAACAGGGTGCAGCCCATGTTCATGGTAAGAAGGATCGAGGCCAACGGCGATGAACCGGGGTTGCAGTCGGTCGCCAGCGCCATCGGCACGCCGTGTTTGCGGAAGGCGTCTAGTGGCGGTACCTGAGTTTCGCGGATGGTGTAGTAAGCCCCGGGCAGGATCACCGCGACGCTGCCCGATCCTGCCAGCGCCCTTGCATCGCTTTCGTCGGCGTATTCAACGTGATCGGCCGACAGCGCCCCGTATTTCGCGGCAAGCTTGGTACCGCCGATATTGCTCAGCTGCTCGGCATGAAGCTTCACCGGCAGGCCCAATTCCTTCGCACGCGCAAAGACCGGCTCGATTTCCTCTGCCGAAAAGGCGATTCCCTCGCAAAACCCGTCGACCGCATCAGCCAGTCCCGCCTCGGCGGCCTGTTCCAGCGCCGGCAGGCAGATCTCGGTGATATAGGCGGCGTTGCGGCCCTTATACTCTGCCGGCACCGCATGGGCCCCCAGGAAGGAGGTCTTCACCCGCACGTCGCGCACCGTCTCGATCTGCCGCGCAACGCGCAGCATCTTTAGCTCGGTGTCGATATCCAGCCCATAGCCCGACTTCACCTCGATCACAGATACCCCTTCGTCGATCATCGCATCGACACGGGTCAGAGCATCGGCCAGCAGGGCCCCTTCACCGGTATCCCGCGTGGCGGTGACGGTCGAGACGATCCCGCCACCGGCGCGCGCCACCTCTTCATAGCTTGCGCCATTGAGGCGCATCTCGAACTCACCGGCGCGGTTGCCGCCATAGACGATATGGGTGTGGCAATCGATCAGGGCCGGCGTGATCAGCCGCCCTTCCATGTCCTCGCCCAGTTCGTCGAACTCGGCCGGCAGATCGGCCTCGGGCCCGACCCAACGGATCGCGCCCTCCGAAACCGAAAGCGCCGCCTTTTCGGTCAGGCCGTAGGGCGCGGGGCCGGTCATGGTGGCGATGGTCGCGTTTCGCAAGAGCATGCGGGGGCCC
>JAUIBJ010000092.1 GCA_030428025.1 Alphaproteobacteria bacterium | reverse complement strand
TCCGGCACGCCGGATAGCACGGGCCTGCCGCGCAAGCGCTGCTCGGCCGGCCGACTTCCGTGACCACCCGCAGGGGTCAGGCACTCACGGACAGGACGGGAGAGGAATAGGCTCCCGCCTTCGACGTGCTCAGGCCGGCGGCGTGAAGCGTTTCCATGAACCCAACGGCGCACCCGATCCCGTCGATCACCGGCAAGTCGAACGTCTTTGACAGACGGGCCCGCAAATCGGACATGCCCGCGCAGCCGAGGACGATGCAATCGGCCATGTCCTCCTCGACCGCCCGCTCGACCTGAGCGGCGATCAGGCGCTCCGCTTCGGGGCCGCCTTGTTCGAGGTCGAGCACCGGCACGTTGCTGGCGCGCACCGAGGCGCAGCGGGCCATGAGCCCGTAGCGCCTCAGGTTCGCCTCCAGCCCCGGCACCGAGCGTGGCAGCGTCGTGACGACCGAAAACCGCGCCGAGATCAGGCTCGCCGCGTGATAGGCTGCCTCGCCGATGCCGATCACCGGCACGTCCAGCATCGCCCGCAGCGCATCGACCCCGGTGTCGTCGAAACAGGCCACCACCAGCGCGTCGATATCCCGATACCGCGCCGCCTCGGCCATCAGCCCGGGCAGACAGGCGGCGATGTCGTAATAGCCCTGGATGCTGGCGGGCCCCTGCGCCGGGTTGCTGGCCACGATCGTGGTCCCCTTGCGGGCGGTGGCGCGGGCCACCTCGGCGATCGCGCGGGTCATCGATGCGGTCGAGTTGGGGTTCACGACGTGGATTTTCATGTCTTCGCCCCCGCCCGTTCGCCGGGTTGCCATGCCGGCCCCTGCGACGCCTCGAAGCGGCTCGCGCCCCACATCCCGGCAGGCTCCTCCAACAGGTGCGCAAGACCGGTCCGTTCCAGCGCCCGGGTCAGTTCGGCCTGAGCCGCATCGAGCACGTCATCGGCCGCCATGGTCAGCACGCGGCGGTTTTCCATGACCGGCCGGCCATCACATACCACCGTGTCCACATCCGCCGCCGTGGCGAAATGCGTCAGCCGCGTGAGCGGCATGTTCGGCGGGTAAAGATGCGGCTTGCGCATGTCGACCATCACGATATCCGCCTTCTTGCCGGCCTCCAGCGAACCCAGCTCGTCCCCCAGCCCCAGCGCATGGGCCGCGTCGATTGTCGCCATTTCCAGAACCTTGCCCGGCGGCATCCAGGCCGGGTCCGCGAAGTGACGGCGGTGATAGAGCATCGCCTGTTTCATGTGGCGGAACATGTCGAAGCCGCGATCCGGCGCCCCGGCATCCGATCCCAGCACGACGCGGATCCCGGCGTCGATCAGCTCTGGCGCCGGGCAGCGGCCATAGATCGACATGATGGCGGTCGGATTGTGAACGATGTTCGCTCCTGTCTCCCGCAGCGCGGCAATATCCGCGTCGGTCAGATCCACGCTGTGCGACAGAAGCGCGAAGGGCCCGAGCGTGCCCAGATCACTGGCCAGTGCGATGGTACCATCGCGATGGCCGTCCTGGGTGTAGAGCACGCCGTGCCGCGCCCGCAGGTCCGCCACGGCGTCGGACATCTTGCAAATAGCCTTCGCCTCGGCCGCGTCCTCCATGTGATGCGCATGATAGACGGGCATGATCAGGGCGATGCCGGTGCGCCTTGCCAACAGGTCATCATGGCGCCGGATCAGGTCCTCGCTCACTTCCATCTGCCGCTCGAAACTGAGGGCGAGGTCGCGGGGCTTGCCGTTGTCATGGGACGTGTACGGCTTCGGAAAGGGCGGGCGCCCGGGCCCGACGGCAAGCACGGTACGCAGGCCGGAGGCCGTGGTCGCCGCGCAATGCGCATCGCCAAAGGCCGGGTCATCGGTGCGGTAGATATCCGCCCCGCCGCCCAGCAGGGTCAAATTCGTCGTCACCCCCGCCATCAGCCGTTCGAGCAGCGCCAGTTGCGCCTCGGCTCGCCAGAAATCCACCGTCGAGCCGCGGGCGTAGATATGTTCGCAGGCCTCGAACCACGCGTCCGTATTGCCTGCCCCGAGCGACCGGACAAGCCCGTGCCCGGCATGGGAATGGCTGTCGATCAACCCCGGGATCGCGGCCATGCCGCGCCCGTCGATCACCCGGGCCGCGGCCGCATGCTCCGGCGGCAGATCGGCATCGGGCCCGACATGGAGGATGCGGTCGCCTGTCACGGCGATCGCCGCGTCCTCGATGATCCGGCGCCCCGGATCCACCGTCACGGCGGTCACGTTGCGGATCAGCAGATCGGTCATGAGGCGGCCCTCCGGAGTGGGTAGCTTGTCGAGAAGATGTCGGACAGCGGCGGATGGCGGTGCGTCCGGTCGGGATATTGCCGCATCAGCCCGTCGAACTGGGCCTGCGCCTGGACCTGCATGGCGGCCTCGTCCACCCCCGGGATCACGCCGTCGCGCATCACCACGCGCCCGTCGATCACCACCGTGCGCACGTCACGGCCCGAGGCGTTCAGCATCAGCGTCTGAATCGGGTCGATCACCTGCCCCATTGCCGGATCGTCCAGCCCGATCACGGTCATGTCTGCACAGGCCCCCGGTTCAAGCCGGCCGAGATCGGTCCGGCCCAGTGCCTTCGCCCCGCCCAGCGTCGCGGCATCGTACATGTCTTCCGAACGAACGGCCTGCGCATTGCCCGTGACCATCCGCGCCATCATCAGGCCGGTCTGCATGTTCAGGATCATGTCGGGCGGATGCGTGTCGGTGCCCATGCCGATGGGGATCCCCGCCTGGCGAAAGGTGGCGAAATCGTCCAGCGGCAAGCCGCCCCGCGCCATCACCAGCGGGCAATGGGCGAGGCTGGCACCGGATTCGGCGAGGATCTGGAGGTCGGGCGCCTCGTGGGCGATGCCGTTCCGTCCTGAAATCACGGTGAGGTGCGGTAGGATGCTGCGCTCGGACAGGAACCCGAGGCTGGCCAGCCATTCCGGCGGGCTTTTCCCGTGCAGCCGCAGGACGCTTTCGTATTCGAAAACCGACTGGCAGCAATGCAGCCGCACCGGCACGCCCAGTTCTTCGGCGGCGGCGGCGGTGCGGCGCAAGAGCTCTTCGGTGCAGGTCTCGATCCGATCCGGCGCCAGCATGGTGCGGATCAGCCCGCCGGCACGGCCCTCGTGATCGCGGCAGAAGGCCTCGGCCGCCTTCAGCCCGTCCAGCCCGCGCGGCTCGTCAAAATGGAACTCTATCTTTCCCTCGTCGGTGACGAAGGTGTTTCCCGTGCGATAGGCCGGCCCGAGATAGACCCGCAGCCCCAGATCCTCGGCCGCCTCGGCCGCGGCGGCGAATTCTTCCGGCGTCTCCCCCCATTCGCGGTAGAAAAGCGAGGCGATGGGCAGCGCCGTGGTGATGCCGTTTCGGATCAGGCGGGTGAAGGCATAGCGCTTCTGCCAGGCCAGTTCCCCGGGCGTGTACATCTCGCGCGGACCGGCGCGCATGTAGCTTGCGGGCCAGACGCGGCCCTTCTTCCACGCCGGCTGATTGTCGAAGCCCAGCACGGTGGTGTCGAGATCGGACAGCGCGTCGAGGTCGATGAAACCGGGGCCAAGCATGGCCTCGCCGCAGTCGATCCGCCGGTCGGCCTCGCCGGGGAATACATGCCCGACGAAGGTGATCCGCCCGTTCTCGAACGCCACTTCGCCGTTCTCGAACAGCACGTGCCGTCCGTCTTCGTGGCTCACGACCCAGCGGGCCGTCATCAGCGTGGTGCCTTTTTCCCGTTCCGGCATCACGGCGCCCCGGTCATAGTGCGGCCGTCGCGCGCCACCACGGTGCCGCGCTTCAGGACCAGCTTGCGCGGCGGATGGGCGACGACCGCATGGGCCACGGCCTCGGCCTCGACCAGCACGAGGTCGGCCGCGCTACCTTCGGTCAGGCCGTAGCCCTCGAGGCCCATCACCTCGGCCCCGCCATAGGAGCAGCACCAGAGCGCATGTTCGACATCCGGGTCGGTACGGAAATTGTTGCGCAGCCCGATCAGCATGGCGCGTTCCAGCATGTCCGCATTGCCGTAGGGCCCCCAGGTGTCGCGGATGCCGTCGGAGCCGGCGCAAAGCGTGATCCCCCGCTCGCGCAGCTCTGCCGCCGGCGGCACGGGGCGCGAGGGGGTGGCGACGGTGGCGATGGCGACCTTTTCCCCGGCCAGCCGCTCCATAAGCCCGTGGGCGCGGGCCCGGTCGGCCATGCCCAGACAAAAGGCGTGGCTGATCGTGACCTGCCCCTGCATCCCGTGGGCCCGGATGCGGTCGAGAATCATCTCCATTGAGAACGCGCCCAGTTCGTCGGGTTCGTGCAGATGGATGTCGATGGGCTTGCCGCGCCTCTCGGCCAGCGCGAAGACGGCGTCAAGCTGGCCCTTGGGGTCGCGGTCGATGCCGCAGGGGTCGAGCCCCCCGACCACGTCGGCACCGTTCGCGAGCGCGGTTTCCATCAGCTCGGCCGTGCCGGGGCGGCACATCATGCCCGATTGCGGGAAGGCGACGATCTCGATATCGACCTGCCCCACGAGGGTTTCGCGCGTCTTCGCCACCCCTTCGAACCCGGCCAGCCCGATCTCGGTGTCGATATCCACGTGGCTGCGGATCGCGGTGGAACCGTGCGACAGCGACAGCAGCGCCTGCCGCATCGACTGACGGTGGGGGTCGATGTTCCACTCGGTCTTGAGCCGACGCTCGGTGTCGATCTTGTCAATCAGCCGCGGTCCGGCCTGATGCGGGCGCCAGCCCATTCCCCAGAGGGACTTGTCGAGATGGGTATGCGCCTCGACGAGCCCGGGCAGGAGGATGGCCCCTGCACCGTCTTCGGTGGCCACACCCTCTGCCGCCTGCCCCGCGGCGATCTTCGCGATACGTCCCTCGCGGATCAGGATATCGGTGGCCTCGGCGCCCCAGGGGCGCACGTTCTGCAACAGTCGTGCTTCACTCATCTTTCAAATTCCTGTCGGGGTGTCATGCCGTGCGGGCGTTTTGCAGCGCCGCCGTGGGCAACAGTTCGAACTGGTTGTCCGAGACGATGTAGTTGTCGGCATGCAGCCGGGCGATGGGCTGGTATTTGTCGGGCCGCACATACCGCCCGTTCTCGTCCAGGCATTCGTCGCGCACATGCATCTGCACCACCTCGCCCAGCACGATCGAACGGCGGGGATACTCGAGGATCTGCGCCACCCTGCATTCCATCGCGCAGGGCGCATCGGCGACCCAACCCGGCCCGATCTGCCGCGAGGGCGCGAGCGACAGGCCCGTCACCTCCAGTTCGTCCACCCCCTGCGGAAAGTTGATGCCGCAATCCACCATCTGCTGGGCGATGGCCATGTCGCACATGTTCACAACGAATTCGCGGCTTCGGCGGATATTTGTGATCGTATCCTTCGGCGCGCCGTCGGGGCGCACCTGAATTCCGAGGATCACGAGCGGCGGATCCTGGGAAAAGACGTTGAAGAAGCTCATCGGCGCGGCGTTCGACGTGCCATCCTCGTCCAGCGTGGTGACAAGGGCGATCGGGCGCGGGGCGACGAAGCTGCACAGAAGGCGATATCGGTCGCGCTGGTCCAACTGGGTGAAATCGACTTCCATCAGGCACCCCCGGCGCTGGCGCGCAGCTGCATCACGGGCGCGTTTTCCGGCCCTGTCGGCTTTCTGGCCAGCGGTGGGTTTCGGCCCTCCTCGGCGGCATGGCACGACACGCGCGCGTCGCCGGGCATCTGGCGCAGCCGCGGCGCCTCGGCCTTGCAGCGGGCATTGGCCAGCGGGCAGCGCGGATGGAAGGTGCAGCCGGGCGGCGGGTTGATCGGATTGGGCACCTCGCCCGCCACCGGCGTCCGGTCGCGCCGGGTCATCTCCATGTCCGGGATCGTGTCCATCAGGAGGCGCGTGTAGGGGTGGGTGGGATTGTGGAACACCTCCTTGGCCGGGCCCACCTCGACCAGCCGGCCCAGATACATCACGCCGACATAGTCCGACATGAAATCGACCACGGCGAGGTCATGGCTGATGAAGAGATAGGTCAGCCCCAGCTCCTCCTGCAAATCGCGCATCAGGTTGAGAATCTGTGCCTGCACCGACACGTCGAGCGCCGAGGTCGGCTCGTCGCAGACAAGGAAATCGGGGCGCGAGGAAATGGCCCGCGCGATCGAGATGCGTTGGCGCTGCCCGCCCGAGAACTCGTGCGGGAATTTCTCGCCATCGCGCGGGTTCAGCCCGACCAGTTCCAGCAGGCGTCCCACCTCGTCGCGCTCCTCCTGCCTGGAACTCACCAGCCCGAAGGAGCGCAGCGGCTCGGCGATGATGTCGCGCACCCGCCAGCGCGGGTTGAGGCTGGCGTAAGGGTCCTGAAAGATCATCTGGATGCGGCGTCGGTAATCGGCCCGCTGCGAGGCTTCCAGATCGGTCAGGTCGGCCCCGTCGAAGATCACCTTGCCTTCGGTCGGCCCGTAAAGCCCGACCACCAGCTTGGCGACGGTCGACTTGCCGCAGCCGGATTCGCCCACGAGGCTGAAGGTCTTGCCCTTCGGCACGGCGATGTCCAGCCCGTCGACCGCACGCAGATGCTGCACCGGTTTGCGCTCGATCAGGCGATTGAGAAGCGGCGGCGAGAGGTCGAAATGCTTCTTCATCCCGGTGATGGAAAGAAGCGGCTCTGCGCCCTGGGTGGTCACGGTCTGCATCACTGGGCTCCTTCATACAAAAGACAGGCAACCTGGCCGTCATCCACCTTGACGGCGGTGGGCTTCACTTGGGTGCAGGCCTCGGTTGCCTTCGGACATCTGGGATGGAAGGCGCAGCCCGACGGCAGGTCGGTCAGCCGGGGCATGGCGCCGTCGATCTGGGTCAGCCGTCTCAGCCCGCCGCCGACGACGGGGATCGAGCCCATCAGGCCCCTTGTATAGGGGTGGCGCGGGTGTTTAACGACCTGCTCGACCGGGCCGATCTCGACCAGACGACCGGAATACATCACCGCCACGCGGTCGGCGGTTTCGGCGATGACGCCCATGTCATGCGTCACGAGGATCACCGCCGCGCCGTGTTCGCGGCACATCTTCTTGAGCAGCGCAAGGATCTGCGCCTGGATCGACACGTCGAGCGCCGTGGTGGGCTCGTCCGCGATCACCAGTTTCGGATCGGCACAAAGCGCGAGCGCGATCACCACGCGCTGCCGCATCCCGCCCGAGAACTGGTGCGGGTAATGATCCACCCGCTGTTCGGGCGCCGGAATTCCCACCTCGGCCAGCAGGTCGATGGCGCGGGCGCGGGCGGCCTCTTTCGTCAGGTCCATATGCGTCTGGATCGTCTCGACCAGCTGTTTGCCAACGGTCAGAAGCGGGTTCAGGCTGGTCAGCGGATCCTGAAAGATCGCGCCGATCTTGCGGCCCCGCAGCGGACGCATCGCGTCTTTCGACAGGGTGTCGATGCGCCGCCCCTCGAAATGGATCTCGCCGCCGCTGATATGGCCGGGCCGTTCCAGGAGGCCGGTGATCGCGGTGCCGGTCAGCGACTTGCCGGCCCCGGATTCCCCCACCATGCCGAGGATTTCCCCCGGGGCAAGGTCGAAGGTGATGTTGTCGACGGCGCGCAGCGGCCCGTGGCGGGTGTCGAAGGCGATCGACAGGTCGCGCACCTGCAGAAGCGGGTCGGGAGTTTGGGTCATGGGGTGCATCTTTCCGTCTCCTCAGCGCAGTTTCGGGTTGAGCGCGTCGCGCAGCCAGTCGCCCAGCAGGTTCACCGCCAGCACCAGCGCCACCAGCGTCAGCGAGGGGAAGATCACGATCCACCATGCGCCCGAGAACAGGTATTCGTTGCCGACGCGGATCAGCGTGCCCAGCGAAGGGTTGGTCGGCGGCATGCCGACGCCCAGGAAGGACAGCGTCGCCTCGATCAGGATCGCCATGGCGAGGTTGATGGTCGCGATCACCAGTACCGGTCCCATCACGTTGGGCAGGATGTGGCTGAAGATGATCGCCGGCGGGCGGCGCCCGACAAGCTGGGCGGCCAGCACGTATTCGCGGTTCTTCTCGACCAGGGTCGAGCCACGCACCGTGCGGGCATACTGCACCCATGTGGTAATGGTGATGGCGAAGATCAGCACCACCAGCGCCGCGCTGTCATGCAGCTCGCGCGGCAGGATGCCCCGCGCGATGCCGCTGACCAGCAGTGCGACGAGAATGGTCGGGAAGCTCAGCATCACATCGGCGATCCGCATGAAGAAGGCATCGACGATACCGCCGAAATACCCGCTGACAAGGCCCACGACCACGCCCAGCACCATCGCCAGCGCGACACTGATGAAGCCCACCGCCAGCGAGATGCGCGAGCCGTAGAGGATGGCCGAAAAGACGTCCCGCCCCTGATTGTCTGTGCCCAGCAGGAAGCGCGCATCGCCCCCCTCGGCCCAGGCCGGGGGCAGTTCGCTGTCCAGAAGGCTGAGCGTCGAGACGTCGAACGGGCTGTGCGGCGCGATCCACGGGGCCAGCGCGGCGGCCAGGATCATGCCGATGGTCACGATGAAGGCGATCACGGTGATCCGCGAGGTGCGGAAGTTGTAGAACAGGTCGCTTTCGAAGAAGGCGGCGAGCCTGGACTGTTTTCCGGTGAGTGTTGCCATGGGTCCGGTCTCCTTGGATCAGGCGCGGCCCGCGCGGATCGACAGGCGCGGATCGATGGCGAAATAGAGCAGGTCGACGACCATGTTGATGACGACGAAAACCAGCGCGACCAGCACGAGATAGGCCGACATCACGGGGATGTCGCCAAAGCTGACGGCCTGGATGAACAGCAGGCCCATGCCCGGCCACTGGAACACGGTCTCGGTGATGATGGCGAAGGCGATCATCGCGCCCAGCTGCAGCCCGACGATGGTGATCACCGGCATCAGCGTGTTGCGGAAGGCATGGCCGAAATGTACCGCACGGTTGGTCAGGCCGCGGGCCCGGGCAAAGCGCACATAGTCGGAGCGCAGCGTCTCGAGCATCTCGGCGCGCACCAGCCGCATGAT
>JAUIBJ010000091.1 GCA_030428025.1 Alphaproteobacteria bacterium | reverse complement strand
CCACCATTCCCCGCCCCAATCCTGCATCTCCTGGCTGCCCGTGAAGGGCGACGTCGTGACCGTGGCGGCCGTGACCAACCGGCGTTCGAGCCCTGTGACCAGCGTGATGGGCAGCTCCGGGATCATATTGCGTAGCCCCGCCGCCGCTGGTTGGCCACGCTCTGGGTCGCAATCCGCGCAATCTCCGGCAGCGCGGCGCGCAGCTTCAGATCGATCTGCTCGGCCACACCCATCTGCGCGCCGCGCGCGTCGATGGTGACCGTGACGCCGGCGTCAGGGCTGCCGCCCCGGCCATACGCCACCGCCTCCCGGCGGTTGAGCACCCGCTCCCCCCGCTGCAGGATCGTGGGCACCTCGTCGGGACGAAGGCCTGCCCAGCCACCGGCATGCAGGCGCGGTGCAGCAGCAAGGACCGCGGCGGGAACAGCCCGGCTGTGACCCGAGAGCCCGACCATGCCACCGGCATGCGAGACGGCCGCCGCGATCGTGCCGCCGCCGCCGAAGATGCCAGACAGGGCATTGGCCAGCGGTCCCAGCACCGCGCGGCGGAAGGCCAGCACGGCCAGATCCGCCAGGATCGAACGCACCAGCCCCTTGAAGTCGAGCTTGCCGGTCTCGACGAAGCTCCGGAAGGCGCTCTCGGCCCCCGAGAAGGCGCCGGTGAGGGTCTCGCCGAGGCCCTTCCCCCAGTTCAGCGCCTCGGTGGCATAGGTGCGCAGCGCGTCCGAGACGGCGCGCCAGCCGGTCACGATCCGTTCTGCAGCTCCACCACGCGCACCGCCCCCGCCGCCTGCCGCGTCTCCGGCCTGTTCCATGGCCTCCGTCAGCCGATCGGCCGAGACCGTGGCCTCATCCAGCGCGGCCGCGCCGTCCTCGCCGGTGCCTGTAACGGCGTCGCGGAGTGCGCCCCAGGAGGTGAGCGGCGCCGTCGCGCCAGTGGCGAGATCGGTTGCGGCCTGACGATAGGTGTTCGCGGTGGCCAGCGCCTCGGTTGCGATCGCGTCGAGACCGAGGTCGGGGACCGTGAGCGGGGTATCCTCGAAGGCCCGCCGGAACGCATCCGCTGCCGCGGTTCCGGCCTCCGCCGAGGCCCCGGCGAACGGGTTTGGGATATCGCCGAGGCTGATCTCACCGATCTTGCCAAAGGTGGTCTCGATGCCGACCGCCGCCAGGGCATCGCGAATGTTTCCTGTGAAGTCGTCGATCCTGCGGATTGCGCCGTTCAGCATGGCTTCGATCCCGTCGAGCATGCGGTTGGCCGCCGAGAAGACCAGATCCCCGATCACATCCGGCAGGCGCGACCAGATCTCGCGTACGGCCAAGAGTGCACCCTCGAAGGTATTCGCCGTCGTGTTGCCGAAGGCGACGACGCTCTCGATGGCGCGGGCCATGCCGGAAGCGGCCTCGGACCTCAGATCGTGGAACATGGCCGTGGCTGCAGCTCCGGCGGCCGAGGCGCCCATCCTGATCCGGTCCCAGACCTCGAGCACGACGTCCTTCAAGAGACCCATGGCCTCGCCGAAGCCGCCTGCGCCAGACGCCAGCCGGGTGAACCAGTAGACCAGTTCGCCTGCCCCCACGATCAGCGCACCGATACCAGTGCGGATCAGCGCGCCTTTCAGAACCACGAGAGTCGTAGCCAAACCCCGCACCGACAGCGCCGCAGCGGCCATCGCTGCGACCCAGCGTCCAGCGAGGAAGGTGGCGAAGGTTCCGGCGTAGATTGCGAGGCGGTCGAGATTGGCAAGCACCGCGTCGAAGGCTTGGGCAAACGGGCTGGTGGCGGAGGCCATAGCCACGAAGGCAGTGGCCGCAGCCTCCAGCGACGGGGCGAGCGCGACAGCGATCCGGTTGCGCACCCCGGCGAAGACCTGCCCGATGCTGACGAGCGCCAGTTCCGACCGGCGCATGGCGGCGATGGCATCCGCGTCGAGCACCGCGCCAAGGGCCTGTGCCTGCGCGCCAAGCCGGGTCATCTCTGCGCCGCCGTTTTGCAAAAGCGGAATGAGCCGCGTCGCATCCGAGGCCATGGCCTCGAGATAGAAGGTCATCTCCTGTTGACTGACACCCGCCCGCTCGAGGCTCGAGACATAGAGTTGCAGGGCCTCCGGCCCCGAGAGCCGGGCGAACTCATCCGCCGTTACCCCCACCCGCGGCGCGATGGTCTCGAAGAAGTCCGCCATCGGCCCGCCGCCCGTCTGCAGGAAATCCCCCACCCGGTCGTTCACGTCCTTCAGGATGTCGGCCAGCTTCTCCTGCTCGATCCCCACCGTGGCGGAGGCCGCCGACCAGCGCTGGAACACTTCCGGATTGGCGTTGGCCACCTGGCTGAGCTGGCCGATCTCGTTGGCCGCTGCCACGGTCGAGCGGGTCATCGAGACGACGCCAGCCGCAAGCGCCGTGGCCGCAGCCGTCGCCGCGATCCGCGCCCGGCGGGCAAAAGCCGCCATGCGCGCATTGGCCTGGTCCATCTCGCGGCTGAGACGGCCCAAGCCGCGGGCACCCGCCTCGCCGACGCCTTCCAGCTCGGCGCGTACCTGGCGGCCGCCGGTCGCGGAAAGCCGGACAGAAACGCGCTTTTCTGCCATGGAAAGACGTCCTCAATGGATGATACCTCGTTCCCAACGGAAACGAGGTCAGGTCAAGCCTGATCCGGCCTGCAGGTGTTCGTTGATCTTGCGCACCATCACCGCCTCGATGGGCGGCAAGAGCTCCGCAATGATGAGGGGCGAGAGCCCTAGGGCTGCGCCGAGTTGCAAAGCCGCACCCATGTCCCAGCCGAGGACAGCGCCATCGCTCATTCCACCGACAACGCGCATCTGTCCGCCAAGGCGCTGGACGAGGTCCAAGATCTGCCAGCCTTCAAGGCTATGTGGCGCGTGAAGGCTGCGCGGGCATTCGGCGCAGACCGATGGGCAGGCCGCGCAATAGTCACCGCCCCCGCCGAACTCCCAGTCGGCGAGAGCGGTCAGGCGTTTTTTTCCGCATCCAGAATGAGCGCGCCAGCGATGTATTTGGTCTGGAAGGCCTCGAATATCGGCCAGAGTTCCAGCAGCGCGTCGATGCCCTCGGGCGTCAGGGGCATCGGCTTGCCATCTTCATCACCGACGCCGTCCCAATCTTTCACGACGATCCGAGCGACGGCCTTTGCGACGATGCGGGCGAGGTCGTCATTGGAGGCGCTGGTTTCGGCATCAGCTGCTGCGGCGATGATGGACGGATCACTGCGCGCAGCCAGCATGATGGCCGTGGTCAGGGGCTCGACCAGCAGCCGCACGCCATGCCCGAGGTCAAGCCAGCGGGGCTCAGTCGAAAGGTTCAAGCGCAGCATGGTCAATACACCTCGCGGTCATTGGTCAGGGTGACGGTGCACATCCGGCCCACCACGGGATCGCTGGCGGCTTGCCAGTCGAAGGTTGCCTGCACACCTTGCGGGCCGGAGATCTCGATCCGGGGGCGTGGCAGATAGACGGCATGAGCAGTGAGGGTCAGGCTTTCGCCGGTTGGCAGCGTGTAGGAAAACTCCAACTCACAGGCCTCACCATTGATCGCTTGCGTCACCAGCGTCTGGTCAGCGAAGCGGACAACGACGTTGCCGGTCAGCGCTGCGATAGATGGGTCCGCACCGTCGATCTTGCCATCCGCGCGGATCGTTTCAATCCGGTCGAGATTGTTGGCATAGGTAAGGTCGGCAGAGACGACGTTACCGATATTGGCCCCGTTCCGCGTGATCGCCCCGTTGAAATGGCCAAAACGTTTAAGGGCGATATTGGCCGGTGTCCCTGCCGCAGTGCTCGTGGCAATCGCCTCGCCTTGTGCCACAACGCTTGCTGTGGCCGTCAGCAAACCGGAGCGCGCCATCTGCCAGTTCAGACTATCCACCATGCAGCCGGAATACATCGCAAAGCGCGGCACCTCAGGCATCCCGGTTTCGACCGAGAACGACGGGAGTGTCCAGTTTCCGGAGCGGAACTCGTGGGTGTAGGGCCCGGCGCCGGTGGTCGTGGGCGACCCAAAAGCAGCCTTCAGCCAGAAGCCGAAGGCCTCGGCGTCCAGTGGCACGACCACATCGCCATCCGCCGTCACCGCATCCTTGATCGGGGCCTGCGGATCGCGGCCGTAGCCCAGCAGTTCCGAGGTTTGCAGAGGTTGCTCAGCCCCCAGCGTCGTGCTGGCAAAGGGCATCTTGGTGTAGCCGCTCACTGGCGGCGTGCCATAGGTCGTTTCGAACGCCAGCGCCATCTGCGCCCGCGCCCCCTGGGCTCGTGCCATTGTGTTCTCCTCGGGTTGTCAGGGTCAGGCCAATGGATCGGCCGTGAAATAATGCAAGACGACCGGAATAACCGCTGCCTTCAGGCTTGCCGCGCCCTCGACAGGCAGATCGACAGGCTGCGGGGCTTCAGCCTCAACCCATTCGCAAAGGCCGCCTAGCGTTCGGTCGGCGGCGAGCGCCGTGCCGATGCTGGCGGTCAGCGTGTCGAATAGGACATCACGGTCAGGGCCTTGAGCGACCGCCTCGATTTCGGCGCGGTGCTGGTAGTGATATGCGAGCGGCGATAGCGTCACCTCGGGCTCCCCCGGTTCACTGTCGCGCAGGATCAGCAGGCCTTCGGCTGGGACTCGCTCGGGCAATACGTCACCGCGCAGGGCGGTGGCGGGCAGCGTCAAGAGCCGCGCGTGCAGTGCGGTAAGGATGGTTTCACGGGGGGTGGGCATGATTTCCTGCCAAGCCGCGAGTGCAGAGACGGTTATTTCGACCAGTTCCGGCTGCCGCATCACCAAATGGATCCTGTCCGAAACGGTGGCGACCGGTCAGGCGACCGCCTGAACGATTGGTCCCTCAGGCCTCAGACGACATCGAGAAGCGAACGCAAAGTCAACTCGACCCTTTGCCGGTTTGCCTCCTCCAGCGGGAGGACCGGACGCGGCGGAGTGAGACGCCCATAACCGAGAACCTCAGCGATGGCGAACATCACCCGGAAGCTCCCGAACTCACGGAAGAGCGCCCAAAGGGGGCCAAAGGCGCAGTCGATGCGATCGGCCTCGGCCGCATCTCCGGACTGCGCAGCGCGGGTGAGCGCCACGGCGGGCTCCGGCAGGAGACCGGCCACGACGCTGTACCAGCAGGCGCCACCGGCGAGCAGCGCGTCCTTTGCGCCCCAGTCGCCGCTGTAGCCGATGGCGAAACCCTCCGGAGTCCTCTCCTGCAAGCGACGCAGCTCGGTGGCATAGTCTCCGTCCGCCGGTAGCGGCATCTTCACGGCGGCCACGTTCGGGATCCTGGCGACGCGCGCGATAAGGTCCGGGCTGAAGGTGAATTTCGTGGTGCCCGGGTTGTTGTAGATGCACAGCGGCAGCTCGCCGGCCGCGGCGACGGCCTCGAAATGCCGGAAGACCTCGTCGTCGGTCAGCGGTTGGTAGGACATGGGCGCGAGAAGCAGGCCGTCTGCGCCGGCTTTCCGGGCGTCTCGCGCGAGGTCCTCGGCGACATCGGTCGTAAGGGCGCCGACACCGATGATGAGCGGCGTCCGGCCCGCCACGCACTCCACGGCGGCCCGCAGCGTGCGTTTGCGCGCGTCCGGCGTCAGGTAGGCGTATCCGCCGGTGCTGCCGAGGAGCCCGATGGAATCCGCACCTGCTGCCACGATGGGCTCGAGGAAGCGTTGCAGAAGCTTGGGCTCCAGCTGCCCTTCTTCGTCGGTGGGCGTGAGAGGAAAGGCTGAGAGGCCTGTAAACAAGTTCATGCGAGCATCTCCCTCAAACGCGTGAAGATAGCAGGCGCAGGCCGGCCAACCCGAAGAAGACGGCCAGGACGCCTTCGATCCCGCGCCGGGCGCGGCGGTAGAGGCTGATCATCGGCGCCGTCGAGAACACGAGCGCGTAGCCGCCGAAGATCGTCACACTCAGGACCGCGCAGCCTGCCAGAATGGTGGCCACGTCATGCCAGGACGCCTCGGCGCCCAGGCCGAGCGTGACGAGGGCGATCCAGGCCAGCACGGCCTTCGGGTTGGCCAGATGCATGATCAATCCATGGCGATAGAGGGCGGCAGGGGACGGAGGAGTGTCAGCTCGTGCGGGGCCGGTTGAGGGCGCGGTGTCGGGCGTCATCGCGTTTCGGGCCGCACGCACCGCGAGGTAGAGCAGGTATATGCCGCCGAAGATCTTCAGGACGATCAGGGCCTCGGCATAGCGCGCGAGCAACGCGGAAACACCAGTGGCCGCAGACAGCCCCCAGAACAGCGATCCGGAGATGACGCCCGCGGCCAGCGCCAGCCCGGCCTGCCGACCATGGTTCATCGCCACACCCATGATCCGAAGGGTGCTCGGACCGGGGCTTCCGGCCGCAATCACGTGGGCGATGAAGACGACGAGCAGATGGTTGATGTTCTCCATCGAGGATACTCTCAGGTTCCGGCCAGCAACTTGAAGGCGATAAGCCACATCACCAGCGCGATGAGCGTTTCGAGAATGCGCCAGGCCGCCGGTCGCTCGAACACCGGGCGCAGTTTGATGGCACCGTAGCCGAGGGCGAAGAAGAAGACGAACGATCCGAGGATCGCGCCGATCGCGAAGGACCCTTGGCTGTCCGTGAATTGGGTGGAGATGGTGCCCAGCAGGATGACCGTGTCGAGATACACATGCGGGTTCAGCCAGGTGATGGCGAGGCAGGCGACCAGCGTGCGGAAAAGATCGGTCGTCGCCAGCGAGACATCAGCCGCCAGCGCCTCGTTAGAGCGCAGCGCCGAGCGAAGGCTCTTCAGGCCATACCAGATCAGGAAGGCGGCGCCGCCGTAGCGCATCACCGGCTCGAGCCAGGGCAACCACTCCGAGACGGTGTGGAAGCTGGTCACCCCCACGGTAATGAGGATCGCGTCCGAGATCGCGCAGGCCAGACAGACGGGGAGGACATGTTCGCCTCGCAAACCTTGCCGCAGCACGAAGGCGTTCTGCGCTCCGATGGCCACTATGAGGCTTAGGCTCATCATCATTCCGGTGAAGAAAACGGCGAGGTCCATTGGCAGGCGTTCCATTCAAAGGGTTTCGCCTTGAGTTACGATGACACGATGGATTAGACAAATTAAAGATGCTGAGCCTGATGAAGGAAAACTGAATCATGATCGACTACGCGGCCCTCCGCGCCGTTGCCGCGGTCGTCAGGACCGGGAGTTTCGAACGGGCTGCGGCATCACTCCATGTGACGCCTTCCGCCATCTCGCAGCGCGTCAAGCATCTCGAAGAGCGCCTCGGCGCGGTACTCATCGAACGAGGCACGCCCTGCACGGCCACGGACAAGGGCCTCGCGCTTTGCCGGCACATGGACCGCGTCGGCATGCTCGAGAAGGACCTCATGGAGCAACTGCCCGAGCTCTCTGGCACCGAAGGAGCCGCTCAGCGGGTAACCCTTAACGTGGCCACGAACGCAGACAGTCTCGGGACCTGGTTTCTCGAGGCCATCGCCTCCTTCACGAGGACCACCGACTACCTCGTGAACGTCGCGATCGACGACGAGGATCATACAGCGGACTGGTTGCGACGCGGCCGGGTGCTTGCCGCCGTCACTTCGCTGGAACGCCCCGTGCAGGGATGCCGAGTCACACCCCTTGGATCGCTCAGCTACCTGGCGACGGCCAGTCCCGACTTCGTGGCACGATACTTCCCGCAAGGTCTCACGGAGGAGGCTTTCCAGCGTGCGCCCGCTCTCACCTTCAACCAGAAGGACCGGCTTCAGAATGTCTGGGCTCGAGAGGTCTTCGGACACGATCTCGCCTTCCCCACCCACTGGCTTCCCTCGACGCAGAGCTTCCTCGAGGGGAGTCTCGCCGGCATGGGATGGGCGCTCAATCCGGTCCAGCTTGCGAAACGCCATGTGGACTGCGGCGACCTCGTCGAGCTTGTGCCCGGCAAGGTCCTGGAGCGACGCCTGTTCTGGCAGATCAACCGATTGGCCGCTGACCAACTTCAGGAACTGTCCCGATCAATACTCGCTGTGTCTCGGCGTAATCTCTGCTCACGCGAATAACGCCCGCACGGCGCGGCGGGTTGGTTCAAGTCAGCAGACATCACAATCTATCCTCCACCCAGTTTGCCACGATCAGCCTCGGAACCGCCGCCTGCGCGCGTTCAGCATCGCGCGCCAGATCAAGCCGTTTCGCCAGCTTCACCTGCGGCACCAACAGAAAGATCGGCACCGTTGACTTGCCTCGGCCCGTCTTGGACCGTGACGCAACGCCAAGCCCGCGACTGTTCAACCGCCCGTCAGCCACCAAGAGGCTCGGGCCGCGTCGACGAAAGACGAACCGCAGGCGTAACCCCCGGCGCCGTTCCCACTCGCCCGGTGTGATGCGTCCGCCCTTCAGGCCTTTGCCAGCTGCCGCTGTCGGGATGGCCAGCCAGAACCCATCCTTCGAGCGGATAAGTGGCCCCGTATCATGTGCCCCGATGACGGCCGGGGCCTTGGACCATACCAACGCGGCGGCTTTCAAGCTTTCGCCGACTTTGGGGTAGGTCTGGCTGCGGATCGAGTTCGCGAGCCTTCTCCCCAGACCCGCCTGCGTGATCTGCCCACGCCAAGCGAACTTCAGGTCTGTGCCAGCTTCCCGCATCGCCGCACTGACTGCTTTTTCCCCAGCTTTGATCTCGGCGGCCATGACGGCGACGAGGTCAGGTGTGATGTCGAGGCCAAGCTTCATGCGGGGGTCAGTTCAATCGTCCAAATGAGCCGCTCACGATCTCGGCGTGGCTCGCCCTGGATCAGGAACGTTTCGTCCCCGATCAGGATCTGCTCCTGCGGCCGAGGGTCAGGTATGTCTGCCACCCGGACATCGATCCGGGTGGTCTCCGAGAGAAGCCGCGCCGACCCGAACTCGGTGAGCTCGTCAGGACGGCGCAGAATGCCGCGCGCGCGGGTGAACTGGCCTTCGCTGTCCCGATGCCAAATCTCGAGCGAGAGGTTGGCGTCCGCAAACAGGACCCCGAGAGCTTCCGCAAAGGCACTCATCAGGTCCGCTTGGCCGAACGCAGCACCTGCGGGCGGGTGCAGATCGGCAGCGGGTTGCTCTCGATCTCGAGCCGC
>JAUIBJ010000774.1 GCA_030428025.1 Alphaproteobacteria bacterium | reverse complement strand
ACCGAGCATGCGATTGACGCACGCATGCGCCTGTAACTTTTCCGACCTCAGGTGGTCTGTTTGCGACAATGCAAGGCTCTGCCGAAATCCGCCGAAGTCGCGCGATCCGGTTATGCCACGGCAGGGGTCGCGCCGGGCAGAAACCGCACCATCTGCCGCTTGACGATATCGAAGTTGGCGTTCGTCCCCAGCTCCGCCGGCTCGGTCAGTTCGATGCCGCCGGTCCGCTCGAGAATGGCCCGCGCGGCGATGCGGGTCTCCATTCGGGCCAGGGGCGCGCCAAGGCACATGTGTGGGCCCTGCCCGAAGCCCAGATGCCGGTTGGGCTGCCGTTCGGGCCGGAAACTGTCGGGGGCGTCGAACTGCGCCGGGTCGCGATTGGCGGCGCTCAGCCAGACCACCACCAGCCCACCTTTCGGAATGGTCACGCCCGAGAGCACGGTCTCTTCCAGCGCGAAGCGGTCGATGTTCCGGATCGAGTTATGCATACGGATCGTCTCCTCGACTGCGCTGTCGGCCAGATGCGGGCTGGTCCGCAGGCGCGCGGCCTGATCCGGGAAGGCGTCGAGCAGGCGAACGAAATTGGCGATCAGGTTGGTGGTGGTTTCGTTGCCGGCAAGCAGCAGCAGCATCGCCATCGACAAGACCTCCGCCTCGGTCAGACGCTCGCCCTCCACCTCGACTTCCGAGAAAGCGGCGATCAGGTCGTTCTCGCGCGGGCGGCGGCGGCGTTCCTCGATATGCGCCTTGAAATACTCGGTCAGCTCGATCCCGGTGCGCCGACCCCGCTCCACCATCGCCGGGTCGAGCGCGGGCAGCCAGGTGGAGGCCCCCGAATTGTCGCCCAGCACGGCCGTCCACTCCCGGATCTGGCCCATATCCTCGCGCGGCAGGCCGAGGATGGCTGTGATCATCGCCACGGTGATCTGGGCCGCGAAATCCTCCACCAGGTCGAATTCCCCACAGGAAAGCGCCATCTCCATGCGTTCGTGCACCACCTCCTCCACCGCCGGCCGGAAGCTTTCGATGAATTTCGGCATGAAGACGCGGTTGCCGATCATCCGCAACCGGCGATGCTTTTCGCCAGTGGCTGAAATCAGGTTGTTGAACAGAAAGCCCAGATTGGCATCGGCGAAATCGCCCCCTCCCTGCAGCGCCCGGTTGGAGGAAAAAAGTTCGGGCGTCAGCAGCACCTGGCGCACGTCGTCATAGCGCATCACGTGCCAGCTGTCGGTGAGCCCGGGGGAAAGGTGCACGACGCCCTCGCGCTCGCGCAGCTCGGCCAGCACCGGCCAGGGATTGTGCCGGAAGGTGGCAGAGGTCATGGCGTTGAAATCGGAATGGGTCATGGGGCCGAGCTTATCCGATTTCCCCGTGCTGCCAAGAGGGCGGGCGATGGGGCTTGAGACCGGCGCCGCGGGCCGCTAAGGCACTGGGGCCAAAGGAGCGCGCCCATGAGCCTCAACACGTTCGGACATCTTTTCCGCGTCACCACCTGGGGCGAAAGCCACGGGCCGGCGCTTGGCGCCACGGTCGATGGCTGCCCACCGGGCGTGCCGGTGGACGAGGCCTTTCTGCAGCAATGGCTCGACAAGCGGCGACCCGGTCAGAGCAAGCACACCACCCAGAGGAAGGAGCCGGACGCGGTAAGGATCCTTTCGGGCGTCTTCGAGGGGCAGACGACCGGCACCCCGATCCAGCTGATGATCGAGAATACCGACCAACGTTCCAAGGACTACGGCGAGATCGCCCGGACCTTTCGGCCGGGACATGCCGACATCACCTATCACCTGAAATACGGTCTGCGCGACTATCGCGGCGGCGGGCGGTC
>JAUIBJ010000090.1 GCA_030428025.1 Alphaproteobacteria bacterium | reverse complement strand
AAGGCGATGCCGGCGCGCGTCAGCCGGCCGATCATCGCCTCGCGGTCGAGCGAGGCAAAGAGCGGCTCCATCACCGCCTCCAGGTCCGGCCGGTTGGCCACACGGGCATTGTTGGAGGCAAAGCGCGCATCGCCGGCCAGCGCCGCATCGCCCAGCACCTCGTCACAGAGCCGGCCCCATTCCCGCTCGTTCTGCACGGAGATCAGCACCGCCTTGCCATCGGCGCAGGCATAGGCGCCATAGGGTGCGATGGTGGGGTGTTTCAGACCCACCCGCCCCGGCGGCTTGCCACCATAGCGGGCCTGAAGATAGGGCACGTTCATCCAGTCGGTCATCGCATGGAAGAGCGACACCTCGATGGCGCGGCCCTTTCCGGTGCGTTCGCGGGCGAAAAGCGCCTGCAGGATGGCCTGTGTGGCGGTCATCCCTGCGGCGATGTCGCAGACCGAAACCCCCACCCGGGCCGGGCCCTCCTCGGTGCCGGTGATCGCGCAGAGGCCGCTTTCGGCCTGGATGAGCAGGTCATAGGCCTTCTGGTCGCGCAGCGGGCCGCTTTCGCCATAGCCCGAGATCGAACAGCAGATGAGCTTCGGGTGGCGCGCCGTCAGCTCGGCCGCGCCAAAGCCCAGCCGGGCGGCGGCGCCGGGAGCGAGGTTCTGGATGAACACGTCCGCCCGCGCCAGCATTTCGGCCATCAGCGCATGATCCCCGGGCGATTTCAGGTCGAGACGGATCGATTCCTTGCCCCGGTTGAGCCAGACGAAATAGGCGCTCTCGCCCTTCACCAGTGCATCGTAGCCGCGGGCGAAATCGCCCTCCGCGCGTTCCACCTTGATCACCCGGGCACCGGCATCGGCCAGCCGGCCCGAGGCATAGGGGGCCGCGACGGCCTGTTCCAAAGCGACGACGGTGATGCCATCGAGATCCTGCATGCTACGCTCCCTGTGGTGAAGGCAGCCTGCTTGTCCCATATCGCGGCAGCGGCGCGGAAATACCGACTTCCTCGGTTGGCTAGAGGATTCTACTATGGGCCGGGGAGGCGCCATGGACGTCAAGCAGCTTCGCTATTTCATCGCCATCGCCGAGGAAGGATCGCTTTCGGCGGCGGCCCAGCGGGTCAACGTCGCGCAGCCCTCGCTGTCGCAGCACGTGCTGTCGCTTGAACGGCAGCTTGGCGTGACGCTGCTCGACCGGTCGCCGCGCGGCGTGACGCTGACCCAGTCCGGGCAGGTCCTGCTGAGCCACGCGCGCAAGGTCACCCGGGCGATGGACGAGGCGGTGGAGGCGGTACGCCAATCCGGCGCGGAGCCGATGGGGGACGTGAGTTTCGGCCTGCCCTCGTCTGTGTCGATGGTGCTGTCGGTGCCGCTGGCCGAAACGGTGCGGCTGGAACTTCCCAAGGTCCGCCTGCGCGCCATCGAGGCGATGAGCGGCTTCATCAAGACATGGCTCGAGGACCAGTCCATCGACATGGGCATGCTCTATGACATCAGCGCCGTCCGACACCTGAGCCATACCCAACTGATGACCGAGGAACTGCATTTTTTCTCGGCCCCCGATGCCTGGCCCTTCCCGGCAAGGGCGGGCGCATCGGTGCGTCTGGCCGATTTGGCCGGGGTGGAACTGGTGCTGCCCTCGCCGCATCACGGCCTGCGGGTGATGATCGACCGTTTCGCACGCGCGCAGGGGGTGACGCTGAACGTGGCAACGGAGATGGATTCGCTGTCGCAGATCAAGACCATGGTGGCGCGGGGCAGCGGCTACACCATTCTTGCTCCCGCTGCCGCAATCGACTTCGTCGAACATGGCGAATTGATCATGGCACCCATTGTCGAGCCGCGGCTCATGCGCCCCGTCTACCTGGTGCGCAACCCGGCCAAGCCGGTAACCCGCGCCAGCCACGAGGTGGAGCGGATCACGCTGGAGGTGATCCACGATCTGGTCAGCCGCGGCATCTGGCAGACGCTGGAGTCCGGCGACAGCATCCTCGCCCCGGCCCGGCCCGGCGGACGCGCCTGAGCTATGGCGGGTCACGACCGTTCCCGTGGCGCGCCAGAGACGTGCGGCCGGCTGCGGTCAGCCGCGCGCCGGCGCCGACGCTAACGTCTCGCGCAGGCACAGCTCTGTCGCCAGTCTCACGCTCTCGACCGCTGTGTCGCCCTTCACCATCCGCGTCAGCATCCGCGCGGCCTCCTGCCCCATCTGCCGGTGCGGCACATGCACCGTGGTCAGCGCCGGGCGGACCACTTGCGCCAGTTCAATATCGTCGAAGCCTGTCACCGACACGTCCCCGGGCACGCTTAGCCCCATCTCCCGGGCCCGTGTCAAAGCCCCCACCGCCAGCACGTCATTGCCGCAGATCACCGCCGAGGGCCGCGGTCGCGTCTCCATCAGCCGGGCGAAGGCGCGCGCGCCGTTTTCGATCAGATAGGGTGTCTCGATCAGCGTCATCGCCTCCTCGCCCAGCCCCGCCGCCGCCATCGCCGCGCGCACGCCGTCCACCCGCTCCCGCGCCCGGTCGTTCGTCGCGCGCACGGCCGAAATGACACCGATCCGGCGGTGCCCGAACCCGATGACGCGGGTGGCCAGTTCTGCCATGGCCTGCCGGTTGTCGAAGCCGACCGAGGGCACCGGCGCGGCCGGATCATGGGCCCAGGCCACCAGCGCCGGAATGCCCCGCGCTTCCAGAAACCTGTAGAGCGCCGTGTCGCGGTGATGGCCAATGAGCAACAGCCCGTCCGCCCCCCGTGCGGCAAGCGTGCGAATCTGCGCCGCCTCCAGATCGGGCCGATAGGAGGAACTGGCCACCAGCAGCGTGAAGCCCGCCTCACCCAGCTCTTCCTGAAAGGCCTGCAAACCCCGGGCGAAGATCGCGTTCTCCATCGTCGGGATCACCGCTCCGATGGTGTTGGTGCGCCGCCCCGCCAGCGCGCGGGCACCGAAATTGGGGGCATAACCAAGGTCATCCACCGCCTCCAGGACCCGTCGGCGCGTCTGCTCGACCACGCGCTCTGGCGTGTTGAGACAACGCGACACCGTCGCCGTCGAGACCTGCGCGCGGCGCGCGACATCCGCCAGCGTCGGCGCGCGCGCGTTGGGTTTGCGGGGGTGGTCCATCATGGGCTCGACTTCCGGTGCAAGCGCTTGCATCGCTCCATGTAAGCGCTTACACGTCATCCCGCGCCAACGCCAGAGACAGGATCGACCGATGCCCCGCGAATACCTCAAGAAAGCGACACTGACCTCGAAATCCGACGCCTCCGACGTGCGCGCCACGGTGCAGGCGATTCTGGCGGATATCGAGACCGGCGGCGACGCGGCCGCGCTGAAATACGCCGCGCAATTCGACCGCTACGAGGGAAATATCCTGCTCACCGATGAAGAGATCGCCGCCGCCGCCGAGCAGGTGCCCGATAAGCTGAAGGACGACATCCGCTTCGCTCATGACAACGTCCGCCGCTTCGCCGAGGCGCAGAAGGAAACCCTGCGCGATATCGAACTGGAGGTGGTACCGGGGCTGATTGCAGGGCAGAAGAGCATCCCCGTGCATGGCGCGGGCTGTTACGTTCCGGGGGGCCGCTATTCCCATATTGCCAGCGCGATCATGACGGTGACCACGGCCAAGGTGGCGGGATGCCATCATATCGTGGCCTGTTCGCCCCCGCGCCCCGGTGTGGGCGTGGCCCCTGCCATCGTCTATGCCGCCCATCTCTGCGGCGCCGACACGATCCTCGCGATGGGAGGCGTACAGGCGGTTGCGGCGATGAGCTTCGGGCTGTTCGGCCTGCCCCGCGCGAACATCCTCGTGGGCCCCGGCAACCAGTTCGTGGCCGAGGCGAAGCGTTCGCTTTTCGGGCGGGTGGGCATCGACATGATCGCCGGGCCCACCGACAGCCTGATCCTCGCCGACGCCAGCGCCGATGCCGAGGTGGTGGCCACCGATCTGGTCGGGCAGGCCGAGCACGGCTACAACTCGCCCGTCTGGCTGGTCACCGATCACCGCCCGCTGGCCGAGGAGGTGCTGCGCCTTGTGCCGGACCTCATCGCCGATCTGCCGGAGGTCAACCGCGACAACGCCAGTGCCGCGTGGCGCGATTATGCCGAGGTGATCCTCTGCGAGACCCGCGAGGAGATGGCGGCCACCTCCGACGCCTATGCGCCCGAGCACCTGACGGTGCAGGCCCGCGATCTCGACTGGTGGCTGGGCCGGCTGACCTGCTATGGATCGCTGTTTCTGGGGGAGGAGACCACGGTGGCCTTCGGCGACAAGGCGTCTGGCACGAACCACGTGCTGCCCACCTCCGGCGCGGCCAGCTATACCGGGGGCCTCAGCGTGCACAAATACATGAAGATCGTCACATGGCAGCGCGCCACCCGCGAAGGCGCCAAACCCGTGGCCGAGGCCACCGCGCGCATCTCGCGGTTGGAGGGGATGGAGGGGCATGCCCGCACCGCCGATATCCGGCTGCGGAAATATTTCCCCGGCGAGAATTTCGACCTGACCCCCCATGGCTGACCCGATTCCGCCTGCCCGGCTTTTCGACCTTTCGGGCCACGTGGCCTGCGTCACCGGCGCCTCGTCGGGGCTGGGCCAACGCGCCGCGACGGTGCTGGCGGCGGCCGGTGCGCGTGTCGTGGGCGTGGCCCGTCGGGAAGCAGCCCTGGCGGATTGGCAGGACCGCACGGGCCAAGACGCGGCTTATGTGGTGCGCGACGTGTCGGACCGCGACGGGCTGGCCCGTCTGGCCGAAGACGTCTCGGCCCCTTTCGGCCCACCCGACATTCTGGTCCACGCCGCCGGCATCAATACCCGCGAGGCGGCGGACGAGGTCACTCCCGAGGGCTGGGACAGGACGCTGGCGCTGAACCTCGCCGCGCCCTTCTTCCTCAGCCAGCAGCTTGTGCCGGCGATGAAGGCGAAAGGCTGGGGCCGGATCGTCACCTTCGCCTCGCTCCAGACCACCCGCGCCTTTCCCGGGGGCCTCGCCTATGGCGCCAGCAAGGGCGGCATCGGCCAGCTGACCCGCGCGATGGCCGAGGCCTGGTCGCGCCACGGTATCACCGCCAACGCCATCGGCCCCGGCTTCATCCGGACCGAGCTGACCGCGCCGGTCTTCGACGACCCCGAGCGCGCCGCGCGCAACGCCGCGCAAACCTGCATCGGGCGCAATGGCGAGCCCGAGGATTTCGACGGGCCGCTCCTGTTTCTGTGTTCCGACGCCTCGGGCTATGTGACGGGGCAGATCCTGATGGTGGACGGGGGGTTTTCCGCGAAATGAAGGCGTTGGTCTATACAGGCCCCGAGAGGCTGGAATACCGCGACATGGCCGCGCCGCAGCCGGCGGCGGGCGAGGTTCTCTTGCGGGTGGAGAGGGTCGGCATCTGCGGGTCGGACATGCACGCCTATCTGGGCCATGACGAGCGCCGCCCGGCCCCGCTGATCCTCGGGCACGAGGCGGCGGGCGTGATCGTGGCCGGAGCCGACGAGGGCCGGCGCGTCACGGTCAATCCGCTGGTCACCTGCGGCACCTGCCCCGCCTGCCTTCGCGGGCGAGACAACCTCTGCCCCGACCGCCAGATCATCTCGATGCCGCCGCGCGAAGGGGCGTTCGCGCAGCTTCTAGCGATGCCCCCGCGCAATCTGGTGACGGTGCCCGACGGCGTGCCACTCGCCAAGGCCGCGCTGGCCGAGCCGCTGGCCTGCGGCTGGCACGCGGTGCGGCTGGGGCTGGCGGCGCTGGACGTGGCCCCGGCGGAGGCCCGCGCGCTGGTGCTGGGCGGCGGGGCCATCGGCATCGGCGCGGCGCTCAGCCTTGCGGCGCAGGATGTTTCGAACATTACGCTGGTCGAGCCGAATGCCGCCCGGCGCACGGTGATCGCGGCGCATTGCGAATTCGCCGCGGTGGCCGAGGCAGAGGGCGCGGGTTTCGACCTGGTCGTCGATGGGGTGGGGTACGGTGCCACCCGATCCACCGCCTCGGCGCTCGTGCGGCCCGGCGGCGTGATCCTGCATGTGGGGCTGGGGGAAAGCGCCGGCGGGCTGGATATACGCCGCATGACGCTGCAGGAAATCACCTTTATCGGCACCTATACCTATACCGCGCAGGATTTCCGCGACACCGCGCAGGCCATTTTCGACGGCCGGATGGGCGCGCTCGACTGGATCGAGACGCGGTCTCTGGCCGAGGGCGCGGCGGCCTTCGCCGATCTGCGCGCGGGGCGAAGCGCAAGCCCCAAGATCATCCTCGCCCCGCAGGAGTGAGGGCGTCGGGCTGCACCACAATTGGGTAGGGCGTAGGGTGGGCAGTTCTGCCCACCTTCACCGACATTCTGCGCGTTGGTGGGCAAGACTGCCCACCCTACTCCCGCGAAACCACCCTGCCCCGCGACGGCAAGCCTATTTCTGCATGAAATGAAAGGTGCGGATGTCCTCGCGCAGGGCGACCTCCTTCAACAATGTCAGAAGCGGCGTTTCGGCCAGCCGGTAATCGGTTTTGATAGGCCCCGCCTCCTTCAGCGCGCTGTATTGATTGTCGTCATAGAAGGCCGCCAGCAGGAGATCGTCATCAGAGGCGAACGGCCCCCGCGTCTTGCGGATGCGGTCGAGAGCCGGCGGTATCAGCGCACCCGCCCGGTCGGTGATCGGCTCCTTGCCGCCGCAAAGCCGGTCATAGAGGTTGGGATCGATCTCGCCCGCGATCTCGCCATAGCCGCCGCGGGCATAGAGGCGCACCTCGTCGGGCACACTGTCATAGCGGTCCCGGCCCTGATCCTTCGCCATCACGTTCAGCACCGCTTGGGTGACGATGTACTGGGCGAAGGGGCTGACGACGATCGGGTAGCCCAGATCGGCACGCACCCGGCCTGCCTCTTCGAGGATCTCGGTGATGCGGTCGGCAAGTCCCACGCCTTCCAGTTGCACCTTGAGGTTGGAAATCATGCCGCCGGCCACCTGATGGTGGAAATGGAACTCGTCATATTCCAGCGGCTCGCCCACGGGTTTGCCCTCGACCTTTGCGATATAGTCCAGCCGTTCGGCCACCTCTCGGATCGCCTCGAGGTCCAGATCGGCGGTATGGCCGCGCCGCCGGCAGTTCTCGACCACCCGTTCGGTCGGGGGGTGCGAGGCGCCGTTGGCAAGAGTCGAGGTGGCAGTGTGCAGCACGTCCACCCCGTGCTCGACCGCCAGAAGCGCTGTATAGGGGGCGAGCCCCGACAGGCAGTGGGAATGCAATTGCAGGGGCACATCGCCGAGGGCCTGCTTGATCGCCGGCACCAGCGTCATCGCCCGGTCGGGGGTCAGAAGGCCGCTGGGATCCTTGATGAACACGCCATCGACGCCGATCTCCACAAGCTCGCGGGCCTTGCGGGCATAGTAGTCGTCGGTGTGCACCGGGCTTTGGGTATAGACCAGCCCCGGCACCGTGTGGATACCCAGCTTGCGCGCCGCCTCGATGGGAATGCGCAGGTTGCGCACGTCGTTGATCGGGTCATAGGGCGTGTGATAGCGCATGCCGTTCGCCGCAAAACGCTCGGCAGCCAGTTCCACCACGTCGTCGGCGAAGAACTCGAAGGTGAAAAGGCTCTGCCCCCGCGTGTGAATGATCAGCGGCGTCTCGGTGATCCAGGTGTTGAGGATCCGCATCCGCTCCCACGGGTCTTCGCGCAGGAAGCGCACGCAGACATCGAACACCGCGCCCCCCACAAGGTCGATCGCCTCGAACCCCGCCCTGTCCAGCCGGGGGGCGATATCCTTCATCATCGCGGTGGTCATGCGCGTGGCCCAGAGGCACTGATGCGCATCCCGCAGCGTGACGTCGATGAAACGGACTTCCTTGCTCATGTGCCCCCCGCAGCCTTGTCTGCCATCTCGGTCTCGATCCAGCGCGTGTGAACCCGATCCGAGAGGAAATCTTCATGGTCGATGATGTGCCGGTGAAAGCCGATGGTGGTGGCCACGCCCTCTACACGGATGCCGTCGAGTACCGCGCGCGACCGGGCCAGGGCCTCGGCGCGGTCGCGGCCGGTCACGATCAGCTTGGCGATCATCGAATCGTAGAAGGGCGAGATCATCTGCCCCCTATAGGCCGCGCTGTCTAGCCGGACGCCCGGCCCCTGCGGCACATCCCATTGCGTCAGCCGCCCGGGCGAGGGGCGGAAACCGTTGCGCCAGTCCTCGACATTGATCCGGAATTCGATGGAATGGCCCTCGCCCCGGTCTGCCACCCCGTCGAGCCCGGCACCGTCGGCGATGGCGAACTGCATCTCGATCAGGTCGCGGCCGATGCGTTCCTCGGTCACGGTGTGTTCGACCTGGATGCGCGTGTTCATCTCGATGAAGAAGAACTCGCCCGTGGCCGGGTCGAGAATGAATTCCAGCGTGCCGGCACCCTCATAGGCGATGCCGCGGGCAAGCAGGAGCGCCGCCTCCTTCAGGCGCGCCCGCAACTCCGGCCCGACCACGGGCGACGGCGATTCCTCGATCAGCTTCTGATGCCGTCGCTGCACGCTGCAGTCGCGCTCGTCGAAGGCCATGGCGCCGCCGCGCCCGTCGCCCATCACCTGCACCTCGATATGGCGCACCTTGTCGAAGAAACGCTCCATATAGATGGAACCATCACCGAAGGCCGCCTCGGCCTCGCGGTTGGCCTCGGAAAAGGCGGCCGCGAAGCCCTGCGCCTCGCGCACGATTCGCATGCCCCGGCCGCCACCGCCCGACCGGGCCTTCAAAAGCATGGGATAACCGATCTCGCCCGCAGCCGCCTCGGCCTCGGCCAGAACGGTGAAGGCAGTGTCGGAGCCGGGCACGACCGGCACGCCGTTCCTCGCCGCCACCTCGCGGGCGCGGGACTTGTCGCCCATGGTGCGGATCGCCTCGGCCGAGGGCCCCACGAACTTGATGCCGTTCTCGGCGCAGCTTTCGGCAAAGTCTGCATTCTCGGCCAGGAACCCGTAGCCGGGATAGATCGCGTCGCATCCCTTGGCCTTGGCAACGTGCAACAGCCGGTCAGCGCGCAGATAGCTTTCGGAGGCAGGAGGCGGGCCGATGCAGACGCTCTCGTCGGCGGCCCAGACATGAGGCG
>JAUIBJ010000089.1 GCA_030428025.1 Alphaproteobacteria bacterium | reverse complement strand
CGTCCATCACCGGGTACCCGCGTGTCGGGGGGTGGGCGGGTACGATCCGGGCGTCAGGGCGAGATCGGGGGTCATGCGGTGTCACTTCGAATTTCGGGGCGGGCCGGAACCAGTTTTATCGCCCGCGCGGCCGTTGACAATCCCGCCGATCCCCCTCGTCGCGGGGCGCGGCACAATAGTCGCAGGAGCGCCACAATTGCTCCCAACTATCTGCGCTTTGTCGGGCGATGGTGCCGCTTATCCCAATTGTGAGTGTGACGCGTGAAGACGGAGCCCGTGCATGACGCCTTTTGACAAGTTCGACTGGGTAATGAGCAGCAGGGAAGAACAGCTCAGAATGGCCCGAACGGGCACGCAGGACGACCTGCGCAGACTGGCCCGCCGCTATGACTGGTCGAGCCACCCGGAGGCGGTTCTGGGCTGGATCATGGCGCAGAAATCCATCGACCTGGGCAGTGCGCTGGTGGTGTTCTTCAACGGCGATCCCGAACGCTTCAACTATCTCGCGAAACGCGACGTGCCGCAGGAGCATCGTGGCGCGGCCCGCGTGCTCGACAATATCTGCCTGCGGGTGAACAGCGGCTTCTACCGGGTGCGTCCGTCGCAGAAACTGCCGGTGAGGCTGCGGCTGGAGAAATGGCTGCAATACCAGCAGGCCGACCGCGACGAGGGGCGCCGGGGCCGGTGGATTCTCGACGAGGGAATCATCGGCGGTGCGCTGACCGGCAAGGGCCGCAGTATCGCCGGCGAGCCGGCGCAGATCGACGCGCTGCGCCCGCTACAAAGCCCGGGACGCGTCAAGGGGATGCTGGGTGATCTGGTGGGGCGGCACCTTCAAAATCTCTTGCCACGCCGGGGGTGAGGCCGGGCGAAGCCTAGACCAGCCGCGACGTCTCCACCGCAGCGCGCACGAAATCGGCGAAAAGCGGGTGCGGCGCGAAGGGTTTCGATTTCAGCTCGGGGTGGAACTGCACCCCGATGAACCACGGGTGATCGGACCATTCCACGATCTCGGGCAGGCGGCCGTCCGGAGACATGCCGGAAAAGCACAGCCCGATCTCCTCCAGCTGGTCGCGGTATTTGATGTCCACCTCGTAGCGGTGGCGGTGGCGTTCGTCGATGGTGGTGGTGCCGTAGATGCCGGCCACGCGCGAACCTTCCTTCAGCACCGCGTCATAGGCACCCAGCCGCATGGTACCGCCCTTGTCGTCGCCGGGCTTGCGCTTGACCTTCTCGTTGCCCTGCACCCATTCCTTTAAGTGATAGACGACCGGCGTGAAGCGCTTCTTGCCGGCCTCGTGGTCGAACTCCTCCGAGCCCGCATCCTTGAGCCCGGCGAGGTTGCGCGCCGCCTCGATCACCGCCATCTGCATGCCGAGGCAGATACCCAGATAGGGGATCTTGCGTTCGCGGGCGAATTGGGCGGCCTTGATCTTGCCTTCGGTGCCGCGCTCGCCGAAGCCGCCGGGCACGAGGATGGCATGGTAGCCCTCCAGATGCACCGCCGGATCCTCGCGGTCGAAGATCTCGGCATCCACCCATTCCACGCTGACCCGCACCCGGTTGGCCATGCCGCCATGGGTCAGCGCCTCCTTGATCGACTTGTAGGCGTCTTCGAGCTGGGTGTACTTGCCAACGATGGCAATCTTGACCTCGCCGTCGGTGTTGTGGATGCGGTCCTCCACATCCTGCCATTTGGTCATGTCGGGCCGCGGCGCGGGCGAGATGGCGAAGGCGTCGAGCACGGCCTGGTCCAGCCCCTCGCGGTGATAGGCCAAGGGCGCCTCGTAGATCGACTTCAGGTCATAGGCCGCGATCACCGCTTCCTTGCGGACGTTACAGAAAAGCGCGATCTTCTCGCGCTCCTTCTCCGGGATCGGCTGTTCGGAGCGGCACACAAGGATGTCGGGCGCGATACCGATGGATTGCAGTTCCTTCACGGAATGCTGGGTCGGCTTGGTCTTCAGCTCTCCGCTGGCGGCCAGGTAGGGAAGCAGCGTGAGATGCATGAAGATGCATTGCCCGCGCGGGCGGTCATGGCTGAACTGGCGGATGGCCTCGAAGAAGGGCAGGCCCTCGATGTCGCCCACCGTGCCGCCGATCTCGCACAGCATGAAATCGACCTCCTCGTCGCCGATGGCGATGAACTCCTTGATCTCGTTGGTGACATGCGGGACGACCTGGATGGTCTTGCCGAGATAGTCGCCGCGGCGCTCCTTCTCCAGCACGTTGGAATAGATGCGGCCCGACGACACAGAGTCGGTCATTCGCGCAGGCACGCCGGTGAAGCGTTCGTAATGACCGAGGTCGAGATCGGTTTCGGCCCCGTCATCGGTGACGAAGACCTCTCCATGCTCGAAGGGCGACATGGTGCCGGGATCGACATTCAGATAGGGGTCGAGCTTGCGCAGCCGGACAGAGAAGCCGCGCGCCTGCAGAAGCGCGCCGAGTGCGGCCGAGGCCAACCCCTTGCCGAGCGAAGAAACGACGCCGCCTGTGATGAATACATACCGTGCCATATGCCGGCATCCCCCCGTGTCTGCTCGAATTTCGAACGGCCCGCACGGCCGATTCGACCGCAGCACCACGGGACTTTACGTATAGAGCAATTGCGCCAACTGCGCAACCCGACCGCAAGATGCTGTTGCGGTTTGGCGGGTTTTCTCAATCGGTTGTGGTCAGTCTGCCGTGGGTGTCAGGGGAGCGTCGTCGCCTTCCACCGGCGGCAACAAATCGCCGCTGCCCAGCGGAGAATCCTCGGCCGGCGCTTCGCGGGCCGGCGGCCGGTCGGTCAGCCGGTCGAGCACCGAACTGCCCGAGGAATTTTGCGCCGCGATGATGGTCAGCGCCATCGAGGTGGCGAAAAGCCCGAAGCCAAGCCCCCAGGTGACCTTGCCGAGCGCGGTGCCCGCAGAGCGGCCGGCCGTGGCATTGGGGCCGCCACCGCCCAGCCCCAGACCGCCGCCTTCGGAGCGCTGAAGAAGCACGACGACTATGAGCGTCAGCGTCAGAAGAAGATGGATGAGCAGGATGACGTTTTGCATGCGGACGGCCTTGCGGTTCGGATGAAGCGCTATCTATGCGTTTCGGTCCGGCCCTGCAACCCGGCTTTTCGCACCTGTTACCGACGGCGGGTCAGGCCGAGCGCGGCCAGCGCCTGGCGGAGGCGCTGGGCCATGGGCAGCCGCCGGCCAAGCGGGCGCACGTCGGCCGCGGCCGCCTTGCGGTCGGCCTCGTGCAGGTCGATCACCCGCTCGGCGCAGCCGCAGCCTTCGCCAAGCCCGACCTTGCTGTAGTAGAACCTTTGGAAATCGCCGCCGCTGTCCTGCATGTGTGCATCATAGCACGGGCACGGGCCGCGCGTCAGCCCTGACGGACGGCCGCGTCATTCATCCACGTCGTCCATGTCGGCCTGACCGGAGAGTCGGCGTCGCACATGGCTCCAGCTCAGCCCGATGCCCAGCACCAGCGCCAGCGCCCCGAGCGCCAGCCAGACCAGCTGCGATGTGTCCCTGAGCGTCAGCAGACCGTAGTCGTAAAGCACCCAGACCGTGGCCGCGGCGATGGCCAGCACCATGAACATCCCGAACCCGCCGATCGAGCGCAGAGTGGCGCGCAGATAGATGATGTAGCCCACGAAGAGCAGCAGCCCGAACAGCACCGCCAGCGGCATCTGTTCGGTGAAGTTTTCCTGAACCCAGTGGACATAGTTCCACTCGGTCGGATTGAATGTCACGGCCAGCAGCGCGAAGGCCACCAGAAGACGCCAGACAAACCCGGTCATGCCAATGCCTCGTCAGGTCTTTTCCCGATCCATCGCGCAACGCCGCCCGCCTGTCCAGCCCCGGCGGCAGATTTTGCGGTTTCAACGCGCCGGCGGCGGGGCTATACGGGCGCGGGTTGAACCAGCAGGCCGAGAGGATCGAGATGGCGAATGTGGTTGTCGTGGGCGCCCAGTGGGGCGACGAGGGCAAGGGCAAGATCGTCGACTGGCTGAGCGAGCGGGCCGACGTGATCGCGCGGTTCCAGGGCGGGCACAATGCCGGCCATACGCTGGTGATCGACGGCGAGGTCTTCAAGCTGCATGCGCTGCCCTCGGGTGTCGTGCGCAAGGCCAAGCTCTCGGTAATCGGCAACGGAGTCGTGCTCGACCCGTGGAACCTTCTGCAGGAGATCGAGACGATCCGCGCGCAGGGGGTGGAGATCACGCCCGAGACGCTGATGATCGCCGAAAACACGCCGCTGATCCTGCCCTTCCACGGCGAGCTGGATCGGGCGCGGGAGGCGCAGAACTCGGTGGCCAAGATCGGTACCACGGGCCGCGGGATCGGGCCGGCCTATGAGGACAAGGTCGGCCGCCGGGTGATCCGGGTGGCCGATCTGGGCGACGAGGCCACGCTGGCGCTGCGGGTCGACCGGGCGCTCATCCACCACAACGCGCTGCGCCGGGGGCTGGGGCTGGGCGAGATCGACCGCAGCGCGCTGATCGCGCAACTGAGGGAGATCGCGCCGGAGATCCTGCGCTATGCCGGCCCGGTCTGGAAGGTGATGAACGACAAGCGCAAGGCGGGCAAGCGGATCCTGTTCGAGGGGGCGCAGGGGGCGTTGCTGGACATCGACTTCGGCACCTACCCTTACGTCACATCCTCGAACGTGATCGCCGGGCAGGCGGCCACCGGTACCGGCATCGGGCCAGGCGCCATCGACTATGTGCTGGGGATCGTGAAGGCCTATACCACCCGGGTGGGCGAGGGGCCGTTCCCGACCGAACTGGAGGACGACGACGGCCAGAGGCTGGGCGAGCGCGGCCACGAATTCGGCACCACCACGGGGCGCAAGCGACGCTGCGGATGGTTCGATGCCTGCCTCGTGCGGCAGACCTGCGCCACCTCCGGCGTGAAGGGCATTGCTCTCACCAAGCTCGACGTGCTGGACGGGTTCGAGGTGCTAAAGATCTGCGTGGGCTACGAGCTGGACGGAAAGCGGCTCGACTACCTGCCCACCGCCGCCGACCAACAGTCCCGCTGCACCCCCGTCTACGAGGAGCTTCCGGGCTGGAGCGAATCCACCGAGGGCGCGCGCAGCTGGGCCGATCTGCCCGCCAACGCGATCAAGTATGTCCGCCGGGTGGAAGAGTTGATCGACTGCCCGGTCGCGCTACTTTCCACCTCGCCCGAGAGGGACGACACGATCCTCGTGACCGATCCCTTCGCCGACTGAAGGACGCCGATGCCCAAGCTCAGCTACAAGGCCCGTCGCCGCTGGTCGCTGGTGATCCTGCTCATCGGCCTGCCGGTCTATATCGTGCTGGCAGTGACGGTGGTGAACTGGCTGGGCCGCCCGCCCTTTCTGGTGGAACTGCTGGTCTATGTGGTGTTGGGATTTCTGTGGATGCTGCCCTTCAAGTTCGTCTTTACCGGCGTGGGCAAGGAAGACCCGGGGCGGGACGGCTAGCGCCTGTGGGGTGAGGTGCGCTGAAGCGCACCCTACGGGTTGCGTCGGTGGAGGCGCGGATGGACAAGCGGGACATTCTGAAACACCTGTCGGAGGAGTTGATCCTCGATCTGACGGCAAAGCTCATCTCCATTCCCACGGTCAACCCACCGGGGCAGGAAGGCGATTGCGCGCGGTTCATCCACGACACGCTGACCGGCTGGGGAATCGAGGCGGAACTGGTCCACGCGCCCGAGCCGGAGCGGCCGCAGGTGGTGGCCTGGGTCCGGGGCAGCGGCGCGGGGCCCACCTTCATCCTCAATGCCCATATGGACACGGTGCCCGCGGACGAGGCGCGCTGGACACGGCCGGTTTTCGAGGCGACGCGCGAGGGCGATCTGCTCTACGGGCTGGGTTCCTGCGACATGAAGGGCTCGCTCGCCTCGATCATGGCGATGCTGAAGGCGCTTCACGACAGCGGTGTGGCTCTGCCCGGCACGCTGATGGCGCAGTTCCCGATGGGCGAGGAGACGGACGAGCCCGGCACCAAGACATTGCTGGCCAGGGGCTATGTGGGCGACATGGCGATCACGATGGAGCCGACGGATGGCCGCATCGGGCCGGCCACGCGCGGGGCCTGCTGGTACCGCGTCGGTATCGAGGGGCCCTCGGCCCATTGCGGGCTGAGCGCGGCGGAGGCGCCGGACGTGATGCATGTTGCACAGCGCTTCATGGCCGAGGTGGAGGCGCTGCACGACGAGGTGAGCGGGCAGACCCATCATCTACTGGACAGTCCGGCGGCGCGGGTGACGCAATGCCACGCGGGCGAGACGCATAATTCGCGGGCGCGGCGGGCGGAGCTGCTGGTCGACCGGCGGATGCTGCCGCATGAGCGCGTCGAGGCGGTGGGCGCGGACCTGCGCGCGCGTCTGCGCCGGGCGATCGGCGGGCGCGAGGGGATCAGCGGGACAGTGGAGTTCGTCGATCTCAACGAGGCCACGGAAACACCGCTCGACAGCGATCTGGTGCGGGTTCTGTCCGACAACATCCGCGACGCCGGCGCCGAGCCTGAGGTCTGGGGCCCGCCCTATGGCAGCGACATGCGGAATTTCGTTGTCGACCGGGGCATCCCCTGCGTGAATTTCGGCGCCGGCGATTTCCGGCGCTGCCACCAGCCGGACGAATGCGTGCCGGTCTCCGGCCTGTGCCATGTGGCGCGGGTGACGTTCGGCACGGTGCTGGACGTGATTTCATGCAGTGCGGTGGAATAGGGGGCGCTGCCCCCTCGCCCTGCGGGCTCACCCCCGGAGTATTTCCGGCAAGATGAAGATCGATGGGCGCGCAGCCTCATCTTGCCCGAAAATACTCCATCCGGCGACGTTCTACGTTGCCGCGCGCCCCGTCAGTCGAGCTTGCGCGCCTCGTCGATCAGCATCACCGGGATGCCGCCGCGGATCGGGAAGGCGAGGCCGGCCGCCTTGCTGATCAGTTCCTGCCTTTCGGCGTCATAGCTCAGTACCGTATGTGTCTGCGGGCAGATCAGCGCCTCGAGCATGCGCCGGTCGGGCCTGGGCGCCTCGGGGCCTTCTTCTGTTTCGGTCATTGCAGAATCTCCCTGTCCTCGCCGCCCCGCAGCGCATATTCCATAAGCGTGACCAGCGTTTCGCGCCGTGTGCTGAGCGACGGCGCCTCCAGCAGGGCCTGCTTGTCTTCCGGCTCGAAGCCCAGCAGCATCGACAGCGAATTGATCAGCAATTCGTCATCGGCATCCTTCAGCGTGTCCCAGTCCGTCTGCAACTCGCGCGACTGAAAATAGCGCCCCAGAAGATGCATGAAGGCGGAGCGGTCGAAATCGGGGTCGTGATCGGCGGGACCGAGGTCGCGCTCGAACCCGGCCCACGAGACCCGTGCCCGCCGGTAGGGGGTGAAGCCGTCGACCTCTTCGAGAAGGCGGTAGCGCGAGATGCCGGTCAGGGTGATCATGTACCGCCCGTCCTCGGTTTCCGACATCTGCGTGACCCGGCCCACGCAGCCGATGCTTTGCAGGCGTGCGCTGTCGGTCTGGCCGGGTGTCTTGCGCGGCTGGACCATGCCGATGAGGCGCGGGCCGGTTTTTAGCGCATCGTCGAGCATCGCCAGATAGCGTGGCTCGAACAGATGCAGCGGCAGTCGCGACCGGGGCAGCAATAGCGCGCCCGGCAGCGGAAAGATGGGGATGACGTCGGGCAGATCGGCCTGATTGAACATGGCCTAGAACGTAGGCTGACCGGGCCGTCAGGCAAATATCATCGAGCTCAATTTTCGCCGCCCGTGCAAGGCGATGGGATCGTTGGGTTTCAGCGCCTCGAAAATGGTGAAGAGTTGCTGCTTGGCGGCCGCGTCGTTCCACTCGCGGTCACGGCGAAACAGCTCCAGCAACTCGTCCACGGCCTCCTGCGTCTGGCCCGAGGCGTGGAGTGCCTTGGCCAGGTCGAACCGCGCCTGATGGTCGTCGGGGTTGGCCTCGACCGCGGCCTTGAGCTCGCCCACCGGGCCCGCCTCGGCGGCCTGCCGCGCGAGGTCGAGCGCGGCATGGGCTGCTTCCAGCTCCGGCGCCCGGGAAATCTCGGCCGGGGCGCCGTTCAGAATCGCCTCGGCCTGATCGAGATCGTCCAGCGCGATATGGGCGCGCACCATACCGGCATAGGCCCGCGCACTCTTGTCGTCCTCCTGCAGAATGGCGGCGAAGGTCTGTACCGCATCCGTTACGGCGCCCTGTTCCAGCATCTCCTCGGCCGCGTCCAGCGCCTCGTCGAGCCCGCCGCTGGCATCGCCGCCGGCGGCCTGGACCACGCGGGCCACGAAGGCGTCGATCTCGGACGGCGGCACCGCGCCCTGAAACCCGTCGACGGGCTGGCCCTGCCAGAAGGCATAGACGGTGGGGATCGACTGGATGCGCAACTGGCCCGCGATCATCTGGTTCTCGTCGATATTGACCTTGGCCATCCTCACGGCACCCTTGGCCTTGGTCACCGCGGCTTCGAGCGCGGGTCCAAGCGTCTTGCAGGGGCCGCACCATGGCGCCCAGAAATCGACGATCACCGGCACCTGCTGGGATGCCTCGATCACCTCGGCCATGAAATCGGCCTCGGAGACATCCTTGATCAGGTCGCCGGCGGCGGGGGTGTTTTGGCTTTGGCCCAGTTCCAGCATTGTCGTCTCCCTCGGAATTCCTTGCCCCTATATGTGCGCGGGGCGGGGGAAGTCAAAGGTCAAAGCTGGCAAAAACCGGGGCGTGGTCGCTGGGTTTGTCCCAGCCGCGCGCGGCGCGCAGGATGCGGCTGCCGTGGGCCGCATTGGCAATGTCGGGACTGGCCCAGACGTGATCCAGCCGGCGGCCCTTGTCGGCCGCGTCCCAGTCGCGGGCGCGGTAGCTCCACCAGCTGTAGAGCTGGCCTTCGGGAATGTCGCTGCGGGTGATGTCGGCCCAGCGGCCGGCTTCCATCACGTCCGAAAGATGCTCCACCTCCACGGGCGTGTGGCTGACCACCTTCAAAAGCTGCTTGTGCGACCAGACGTCATCCTCGCGCGGGGCGATGTTGAGATCGCCCACCAGGATCGCCTTTTCCGGAGCGTCCTCGCGGCACCAGTCGCGCATGTCGGTGAGATAGTCGAGCTTCTGGCCGAATTTCTCGTTCACCGCGCGGTCGGGCACGTCGCCGCCGGCGGGGACATAGAAAT
>JAUIBJ010000773.1 GCA_030428025.1 Alphaproteobacteria bacterium | reverse complement strand
GAGCGGCGTGTTGTCGAGGCAATCGAGCCCGCGCACCACGACGGTGGCCCCCTCGATCCGCATCAGCCTGACGATGGCGGTGCCGATGGGGTTGGGCCGCACGGGCGAGCGCAGGGCGAAGGTGCCGATCACGCGGCTGTCGTGCCGGGGGCTTTGCAGCACAAGGTCGCGGCGGCTGCGGTCGAGCCAGTAGAGAAGTTCGATCCGCTCGTATTCCTCCAGCCCGGTCAGGGCGCCCTGCCAAGCCGGGTCGACCTCCAGCCGGCATTCCGGGCCATCCAGCCGCCCCTGCCGGGGGCAATCCTCGCGCGCGGTCCAGGGTGTGCGGATGCGGCCGATGAAACGCAGCCGGGCGTCATCGGGCGGGGCAAGGTCGATAGCGCGTTCGCCGGGGCGTATATCCTGAACCATGGGCAAGACCTGTCTCTTTCCGTCTGGTGCCGAGACTGAACCTTTTCGGGCCGGAATGCCACTCGGAAACGGGCCGCAGGACCGGGCCGGCCAAAGGGGCGCCCGCCGCGGATCGTTTCTTGCCAATCCAAACAGCGTGCTGTCTTAGTGTGGCCAGGCCCGAGCCCCTCGCGCTTCCTTCGCGTATGTGGTTAGTTCTCGCCAGAAAGGTCCGTCATGTCACTCCTGCTTCGGCGCTCTGTACTTCTTGCCCTCGTCGTCACCGGTTTTTTCGGTCAGGCGATGGCGCAATCGCCCGGACAGCCCGCCGCCGTCACCGTCATCACCATACAGCCGCAGACGGTGACCCTAACCTCCACCCTGCCCGGCCGCGTTGCCGCCTCGGCCCAGGCCGAGGTGCGCCCGCAGGTCAACGGCATCATCACCGAACGGCTGTTCGCGGAAGGCGCACAGGTGGCGGTGAACGATCCGCTCTACAAGATCGATCCCGCCAGCTATCAGGCCGCAGTGCAGCAGGCCAGCGCCGCCGTCGCCCAGGCCGAGGCCCAGCTGCGCGCCGCCGAACGCGAGGCCAAGCGGTTCACGGAACTGCAAGCCCGCAACGTAGCCAGCGAACAGGCGCTGGACGACGCGCTGTCGGCGCGGGAGTCCGCCTCGGCCGCGCTGGAACTGGCGAAGGCGCGGCTCAACTCGGCCGAGATCGAACTGTCGCGCACCACCATCCGTGCGCAGCTCTCGGGCCGGATCGGCCTGTCGCAGACCAGCCAGGGCGCCTTGGTCGCAGCCAGCCAGGCCGAGCCGCTGGCGGTCATCCGCAAGATCGACCCGGTCTATGTCGATGTCACCCAGTCGGCCGCGGACCTGCTGCGCTGGCGGCGCGGCGAGACCGAAAGGGCATTGGCCGACGCAGACCGCACGGTGCATCTCACCCTCGCGGACGGCTCGGACTATTCCCATACCGGCCATCTTCAGGCGGCCGAACCGAACGTGGACCCGCAGACAGGCGTGGTAACGCTGCGCATGCAGTTCGCCAATCCCGAACTTCTGCTTCTGCCGGGGATGTATGTGCAGGTGGTGATGCCGGTCGATGTGGCCGAAGACGTCTTTCTCGTGCCCCAGGAAGGCGTGGTGCGCGACCGTCGCGGTCGCCCCACCGCCTGGGTGGTGAACGCCGAGAACATGATCGAGGAGCGCGCGCTCACGATCCTTCAGGACCAGGGCAACCACTGGGTGGTGAGCGAGGGTCTCGCCGCCGGCGACCGGATGATCGTGGAAGGCTTTCAGAAGACCGCCCCCGGCGCCCAGGTTTCGGCGGAAGAGCGCGCGCCGGCCCAGGACGAGGCGCAGGCGGAATGACCGGCGGACACGGGAGCGTTTGAGATGGCCCGCTTTTTCATCGACCGCCCGGTCTTTGCCTGGGTCATCTCGATCCTGA
>JAUIBJ010000772.1 GCA_030428025.1 Alphaproteobacteria bacterium | reverse complement strand
CCCTTGTGGTGGATCAGCACCTCGGCCATCTGGTCGGCGACGCGCATATAGGGGTTGAGCGAGGTCATCGGGTCCTGAAATACCATCGCGATCTGGTTGGCCCGGATCGGGTTGATGACATGCGGCGGCGCGTTGAGGATTTCCCTTCCGGCGAATTTCACCGATCCGGTTGCGGTTCCGTTGCGGGCCAGAAGCCCCATGATCGCGAATGACAGCTGGCTTTTGCCCGAACCGCTTTCGCCGACGATGCCCAGCGTCTCGCCCTTGTCGAGGGTGAAGTTGACCCCGTTGACGGCGTTCACCGTCCCGTCCGGCGTGGAGAAGCTGACGCCGAGATCCCTGACTTCCAATAATGCCATCTCAGCGGTCCTTCGGATCGAGCGCGTCACGCAGGCCATCGCCGACGAAGAAGAAGGCGAAGAGCGTGATGATGAAGAAGAAGAGCGGGAAGGCGAGTTGCCAGAGCGTGCCGTAGTTGATGGTCTTGGCCCCTTCGGAAATCAGCGCGCCCCAGCTTGTCAGCGGCTCCTGCACACCGAGGCCGAGGAAGGAGATGAAACTTTCGGTCAGGATCATCAGCGGCACAAGCAACGTGGCATAGACCGCCACGACGCCCAGCAGGTTCGGCACGATATGACGCCAGATGATCGTGAATGCGGGCACGCCGGTGGCCTGCGCCGCTTCGATGAATTCCTTGTGCTTCAGGCTGAGCGTCTGGCCCCGGACGATCCTGCTCATGTCGAGCCAGGAGATCAGGCCGATCCCGAGGAAGAGCATGAAGATCGAGCGGCCGAACATGACAAGCAGCAGGATCAGCACGAACATGTAGGGGATCGACATCAGGATATCGACGGCCCGCATCATGATGTTGTCGGCGCGCCCCCCGATATAACCCGCCGTCGCCCCGTAAAGCGTGCCGACGATGACGGCGATGGCGGACCCGACGATGCCGACCATGAGCGAGATGCGCGTGCCCTGAACGGTGCGCGCGAAGAGGTCGCGGCCCAGATCATCAGTGCCGAAATAGTGTCCGTTTTCAAACGAAGGCCCGCCAAGCTCGGCGATCTGGCCCATGACGCTGAAATCCAGTTCCTCGTTTGACCATGCTGCAAGGTAGTTGCCGAAGATCGCGAACAAGCCGACGAGGATGAGAACGATCATTCCCGCCACTGCAGCCTTGTTGTGGACGAACCTATTCCGCGCGTCAGCCCAGAGCGACCGGCCCTTGACCTCTTCGGCGGCGAGCCGGTCACTGAGGCTCTTCATCTTTATCGTATCGACGACCATTGAATCAGTACCGGATTTTCGGGTCGATCCAGGCATAGAGAATATCGACCACGAGGTTGAAAAGGATCGTGAGGGCGCCCACGAGGATCGTCACGCCGAGCATCACGGCATAATCGCGGTTCAGCGCGCTATCGACGAAGCTTTTGCCGATGCCGCCGGTGGAGAAATACATGTCCACGACGACGGAGCCCGTGATCATCGTTACGAAGGCGGGGCCGAGATAGGAAATGACCGGCAACAATGCTGGCTTCAGCGCGTGGCGCAGGATGACTTTCCGTTCGGGCAGGCCCTTGGCTCGGGCGGTGCGGATGTGGTTGGAGTTCAGCACTTCCAGCATGGAAGACCGCGTGATCCGCGCGATCGAGGCCATGAAAGACGTGGACAGCGCAATGACCGGCATGATCATGTACTCCCACTGTCCGCCTTCCCAGCCGCCGCCCGGCAGCCAGCGCAGCCAGAGCGTGAAGATGAGAACCAGGATCGGCGCCATGACAAAATTCGGCAGGACCTGTGCGCCGATCGAAACACCGACGGCGAGATAATCGAGCCAGGAATTGTGCCGGATTGCCGCG
>JAUIBJ010000088.1 GCA_030428025.1 Alphaproteobacteria bacterium | reverse complement strand
GATCGAGCCGGCGCCGCTCAGCCTCGAGCGCGCGGCGCAGCAGCCCGGGGCGCAGCACGCCCGCCGATTCGTAAAGCCGCACCCGGCGCAACTGCACCGACCGGATGAGCGCAGCCGGCAGCTTTTCCGCGCATCCGTCGAGCCGCTGACGCGGGCCGTCGAGCAGCGCCTCGGGACGGGGCAGCACGCGGGCCAGATCGCGCAGCCGCTGGCCGCGCTGGCCCAGCCCGGCAATGAGCGCATGCGAAAGCCGCCCCTCCTGCGCGTCGAGCCAACTCAGCAGATCGAGCCGCACAGGCACCGCCAGTTCCGCCGCCGCGGTGGGTGTGGGCGCGCGCCGGTCGGCCGCAAAATCGATCAGTGTGGTGTCGGTTTCGTGCCCGACCGCCGAGATCAGCGGAATCGCCGAGGCCGCCGCCGCGCGCACAACCGCCTCCTCGTTGAAGCCCCAGAGATCTTCCACCGATCCGCCGCCGCGCGCCACGATCAGCACATCCGGGCGCGGCAGGGCGCCGCCGTGGGTGAAGTGGTTGAACCCCTCAATGGCACGGGCCACTTCCGGTGCGCATCTTTCGCCCTGAACGGCCACCGGCCAGATCAGAACCTTGCGCGGAAACCTCTCGCGCAGACGGTGCAGGATGTCGCGGATGACGGCCCCCGACGGCGAGGTGACAACGCCAATGATGTCAGGAAGATAAGGTAGCTTCTTCTTGCGGGCCTCGTCAAAGAGCCCCTCCGCGGCCAGAGCGGTCTTGCGCTTCTCAAGAAGCGCCATCAACGCGCCCATGCCTGCGGGTTTCACATCCTCGATGACGATCTGATAGCGGGACTGTCCGGCGAAGGTGGTCAGCCGGCCCGTGGCCACAACCTCCATCCCTTCCTCCGGCTGGACGGCCAGACGTGCCGTTACGCCCTTCCAGATCACCCCTGCCAGCACGGCGCGATCATCCTTGAGGTCGAGATAGACATGGCCCGAGCGGGGACGCGAAACGCGCCCCACCTCACCGCGCACTCGGACGAAGCCGAACTCTCCCTCGATCACGCGCTTGACCGCGCCGGAGAGATCGGAAACCGAGAACTCGGGGGCGTTCTCGCCCGGTGTGGGGTCGTCGATCAGATCGGACATGCCCTTTCATGCCCGATCCGACCGGCGATGAAAAGCGGCGGTGTCAGGCCGCCCGCGCGGTGTGCCGCCCCTCGGCGATCTCTTCGATTACCTTGTCGCAAAAGGCGGGCAGGTCGTCGGGGTTCCGGCTGGTCACGAGGCCCTGGTCGGTCACCACCTCGCTGTCCTCCCACTTGCCGCCGGCATTGATCACATCCGTCTTGATGGACTTGAAGGACGTGACCTTCCGGCCCTGCAGCACATTGGCTTCCACCAGAAGCCACGGCGCGTGACAGATCGCGCCAATGGGCTTGCCGGCGGTCCAGAAGGCCCGCACGAAGTCCACCGCGCCCGCGTTGACGCGCAGAAGATCGGGGTTGATCTGGCCGCCCGGCAGCACCAGCGCGTCGTAATCCTCGGCGTCGATGTCGCCGAGCTTGTGGTCAACGGTGACCGGGTTGCCCCAGCCCTTGCCCTGCCAGCCGGTGATCTCGCCCGCTTCGGGCGCGATCACATGCACCTCGGCGCCGGCGTCACGCAGGGCGTCACGGGGGTGTTCCAGTTCCGACTGCTCGAACCCGTGGGTGGCGAGAATGGCGATCTTGCGGTTTTCGATACGTGGCATCGGTGTTGTCCTCTTGCAGTTTGGTGGATTTCGAAGGGAAAACGCCCGCCTCGCGGAACGGGTTCCTGCCCTGCGCCGGCTTGCCACGCCCCCGCGCCCATCCTATTCAGAGGCCGGGACAAACCTGCGGGGGAAAGGGACGCCCGATGAACATTCTCATTCTCGGCGGCGGCGGGCGGGAACATGCCCTGGCCTGGGCGGTGATGCAGAATCCCAAATGCGACAAGCTGATCGTAGCACCGGGCAATGCCGGCATCGCCGAGATCGCCGAATGCGCCCGGCTCGATATCGAGGATGGCGGCGCGGTGGCCAACTTCTGCGACGAGAATGCCGTGGAATTCGTGATCATCGGCCCCGAGGCGCCGCTGGCCGCGGGCGTGGGCGACCGGTTGCGCGAGGCCGGGCTGCTGGTCTTCGGGCCGTCCGAGGCGGCCGCAAGGCTGGAGGCCTCGAAAAGCTTCACCAAGGAGATCTGCGACGCGGCCGGCGCCCCCACCGCGGCCTATGCGCATTTCACGGATCCGCAAGCCGCCAAGGACCATGTCGCCCGGCAGGGTGCCCCGATCGTGGTCAAGGCCGACGGGCTGGCCGCCGGCAAGGGCGTGATCGTGGCCGAGACGGTCGAGGCCGCGCAGGCCGCCATCGACGAGATGTTCGGGGGTGCCTTCGGCGGCGCCGGAGCGGAGGTGGTGATCGAGGAATTCATGCAAGGCGAAGAGGCCTCCTTCTTCGTGCTCTGCGACGGGGAGGAGGCGCTTCCCATCGGCACCGCGCAGGATCACAAGCGCATCGGCGAGGGCGACACCGGCCCCAATACCGGCGGCATGGGCGCCTATTCGCCGGCCCCGGTGCTGACGCCGGAGGTGGCCGAGAAGGCGCTCAACGAGATCGTGAAGCCGACGCTTGCGGAAATGGCGCGGCGCGGTACGCCCTATCAGGGGGTGCTATATGCCGGGCTGATGATCCGCGACGGCCAGCCGCGTCTGGTGGAATACAACGTGCGCTTCGGCGACCCGGAATGCCAGGTGCTGATGATGCGGCTGGGGGCGCAGGCACTCGACCTGATGCATGCCGCGGCCGAGGGACGGCTGGCCGAGGCGCGGGTGAACTGGGCCGAGGATCACGCGATGACCGTGGTGATGGCCGCGAAGGGCTATCCCGGAGCGTATGAAAAAGGCAGCGTGATCAAGGGGCTGGACGGCCTGCCCGAGGACAGCTTCCACATGGTCTTTCACGCCGGCACCACCGAGACGGACGGCCGGATCACCGCCACGGGAGGCAGGGTGCTGAACGTTACCGCACGCGGCGCGAGCCTACGCGAGGCCGCCGACAGGGCCTATGCGATGGTCGACCGGATCGACTGGCCCGAAGGCGTCTTCCGGCGCGATATCGGCTGGCGCGCGCTCTGATCCCAGAGGTTTCGGATGGCTGGCGCCATCCGACCTACGCGAGTGGCCAGCCCCTCGCGCTCCCTGGAGTATTTGCTGCAAGATGAAGATCAGGGGCAACTGATCGCCGCGTCAAGGCTTTCCGGTCCCGCATAGGGCCCCAGATCGCTTGTCTCGATACGGCCCGCGACAAGCCGCGCGGCCAGCACGCGGGACCAGTCGCCGCTGGCAAGAACCAGTTGCCGAAGCCCGCCGCAGGCGCGTAGCCCGCCCGCGATGAAATCCCAGCCGATGCGGTGGTTGGTGAACCCCTCGGCATCCGCAACGTGCTCCAGCGTTCCGGCCCGGAACCGCCAGACCCGCAATCGCTTGGCCAGATGCGGCCGGTCGACATAGGCCAGCTCCGACTGCCCGTCCCCGTCGAGATCGGCCAGTCCGGCCGGGGCCAGCCACCGGTGTCGCTGGCCGATATTGGGGGTCGCCGCCACCAGCCGCCCGCGCCGGTCATAGATCGCCAGCCGAGCACCGGTTCGGGCATTCGACTGCACCACGACGATCTCGGGCATCCCGTCCCCGTCGAGATCGGCCAGCCGCGGGGCGATATCCTCAAATACCTCGCCCTCGGGCAGGATAACGCCACTGGGACAGGTGATCCGGTCATCGCCCGGCAGGCGCAGGTGGATGGTCAGGATCTTCGCGTCGCGCAAGCCGCCCAGAACGCCGTGCCCATATTCATCGGTTTCCCGGTCGAACCCGGCATGCATGACCAGCCGCGCCCCGCGGGGTACCCAGTTTTCATGGGTCCCGCCGCCGGGTTTCGCATTGACCACGTCAGCTTCGGCAAACCGCCCCGGCAGCCCACGGCCATCGGTTAGCGCTTCGCAGCCCCATCCCGCAACCGGCAACAGCAGCGCGAAGGCAACTGCCGCCGCAAACCGCATCAGATCTGTTTTTCGGGCATCTGCACCACGAGGCCGTCCAGTGCGTCGGTGACCTTGAGCTGGCAGGTCAGGCGCGAACGGTCGGGGTCGGGCTCGTAGGCGAAATCGAGCATGTCCTCTTCCATGTCGTCCTTGGCGGGCAGCTTTTCCACCCAGTCGGGGTGAACGTAGACATGGCAGGTGGAACAGGCGCAGGCGCCGCCGCAATCGGCCTCGATGCCGGGAATGTTGTTGTCGCGCGCGCCTTCCATCACCGTAAGGCCATTGGCCACTTCGACCACGTGCTCGGTGCCGTTGTGCTCGATATAGGTGATTTTCGCCATCTTTGCGGTCTCCCCTTCGCGTCGCATTCCAAAGGTTCCTAGCCAAGCCAATTAGGAGAGGCCAGCCCCATTTGCGACACCCGGCGGAAAGAGTTGCGACAATTTCCAAATGTTCTATATTTGTTCCGATGAAGACGCTGCCGCCTTCCCCCTCTGCCCCGCCCGGTGACTGGCCGCGCCCGCCCGCGGCGCTCGTGGCCGCACGGCTGACCGAACCGCCCGCTGGCGCGCGCATCACCGTGGCCGGGCTGGTGATCCTGCGGCAGCGGCCGGGCACCGCCAAGGGGGTGATTTTTCTCACCCTCGAGGACGAGACCGGCGTGGTCAATATCGTCGTCTGGCGCGCCCTTTACGAACGGTTCCGGCGGGCGGTGATCGCCGGGCGGCTCCTGCGCGTCACCGGTCGACTTCAGCGCGAGGCGGGGGTGGTGCATGTGGTCGCCGAGGAAGTCGAGGACATCTCGGCCCTGCTCGACCGGCTGCTCGCGCATGACTGCCCGCTTCCCCAACAGGCCGAAACCGGTTAGACTGCCGCCAACAACAAGCCCGCAGAGGCATCGAGCATGAGAACCGAACCCGTTGTCGCCGCCGTTCTGGCCGGCCTTTTTCTGGCCGGATGCCAGACAGCCCTCCCGCATATGGCACCGCCCGCCGAGGTGGTTACCCGCAACGCTGCCCCGCCGGGCGCCGCGCCCGGCACCTGCTGGGATCAGGACGACACGCCCGCGGTGATCGAAACGGTCACCGAACAGGTGGTTTTGCAACCGGCCGAGCTGAGAGAGGACGGCACCGTCGCGCGGCCCGCCGTCTACAAGACCGAGACCCGCCAGAAGATCGTCAAGCCGCGGGAAACCACCTGGTTCGAAACGCCCTGCGAGGCGCAGCTGACGCCGGAGTTCAACGCCTCGCTGCAACGCGCGCTGAAGGCGCGCGGGCATTACCGGGGCCCGATCAACGGCCAGATGGACGGGCGCACGCGCCGGGCGGTCCGGGCCTATCAGAAACCCCAGGGCCTCGATTCCGGCATGATCTCGCTCGCCGCAGCAAGACAAATGGGGCTGGTGGCGGTCGAGGTGCCGCAGGCTAGGAAACCAGCGCCCGAGGCCGCGCCGGACTCGACTCCCGAGGCCGGGGACAAGGTGGATGTGGCCCGCGCTGCGACCGACGGATCCGCACTGGAAGAGGCTGAAAAGGCCCGCATGGCCGAAGAGGAGGCCGCACACGCCGCCCGGACCGAAGAGAAACGGAAAGCCGAGGACGACCGGCGCAAGGCCCGCGAAGAGGCCGAACGGCAGGAACAAGAAGCGGCCCGGCGCAGGTCGCAGGAAGAGGCCGAGCGGCAGGCGGCACTGGCAGCCGAGGACGCCCGAAGAGCAGACGAAGCCCGAAGGGCGGAGGCGGCACGCAAGGCCGACGCGGCGAGACAGGCCGAAAAGGCGCGCCGCGCGGCGGAGCTCGCGGCCGCGCTGGAGGCCGAACAGGACGCGAAATCCGCCAAGGCCAAGCCGCTTCCGATTTCGACCGAATCCTATCCGGACGCCTCCGGCAACTGACGGCCGGGGCCGGGTTTGACTCGGCGCAAGGGCCGGCGCTACGGCTGTGCTATGCTGGAGATACCGGACAGAAGGATGACGCTCCCATGCCTGATCTCGCCAAGACAGAACGCATTCTTTCGCGCGCCGCCCGTGCGCCGTCGAGCCATAACACCCAGCCCTGGCTTTTCCGCTTCGGCGAGACCTGGATCGAACTGCTGGCCGATCGAACCCGCGCCCTGCCCTCAAACGACCCCGACGACCGGGAACTGACGATCAGCTGCGGCTGCGCCCTGATGACGCTGCGGGTGGCGGCGGCGGCCGAGCATTTGGGCTGCGACGTCACACTCATGCCGGAGGCGGAGGACGAAGATCTTCTGGCCCGCCTGAGCTTCACCGGCGAGCCCGAGGCGGAGCTTGCGCAACTGGCCCCCGCGATCGAGCGGCGCCAGACCCATCGCGTTGCGTTTGAAAAGCGACCAGTGGGCGAAGAGCATGTCGCCACGCTCTTCGAGGCCGCGACGAGCGAGGGCGCATGGTTCGTGCCGCTCGTGCGGGAAGAAGACCGGCAGGCGGCGGCAGGTCTTGTGGCCGAGGGCGACGCCACGCTCTGGCAGGATCCGAGCTGGCGGCGGGAGCTGGCGCAGTGGATGCATCCCCGCCGCACCGGTGACGGGCTGACCCTGCCCTGGCTTGCCCTGCCCGCCGCGCGTCTGGTGGTGCGGCGCTTCGACATGGGCGGCGGGGTGGCGGCGAACGACGCGCATCTTGCCGAAGGGTCCCCGCTTCTGGCGGTCCTGGGAAGCTTCGGCGACACGCCCCGCCACTGGCTGCGCGCCGGGCAGGCGTTGCAGCGGCTGCTGCTTTGCGGGGTGGGACTCGGGCTGCAGGCGTCGTTCCTGAACCAGCCCATTCAGGTGGCGCGGCTGCGCCCGGACTTGCAGACTCTTACCGGGCAGGAGGGGCCGCCGCAGATCCTGCTGCGCATGGGCTACAGCAAGGACCAACTGGTGCCAACGCCGCGCCGGCCGGTGGCCGACATGGTGATCGGGCCCGAGGGCCCGGGCTGAGCGGCCCCTCTATCCTGTTTCGCGCCGGATACGGGCGCGGCTGATCGGGAAGGCCAGAAGGGCCAGCCCCGTGCCCAGCAAAAGAAGTGTGGCGGTCGGCCCGGCTGCATTTCCGGCATCCACCCGGGCATAGACCAGATGGAACAGGCCAGCACAGACCCCGGGCAGCACGAGAACCGACAGCGCATAAAGCCCCCAGAACCCCGCCCGCCCGGGAAACCGGTGCACCGAGGCATAGGCACAGGCCCAGACCGCCACATAGATGAGGATCAAAGTGATCAACATGGAGGGATGGTAGCGCGAAACGCGCCGCTGTCCTGCCGCGCCGGAGGCGAATCGCGCGAGGTGCCCCGGGGGCGTCGGGGCGGCGTCCCTCGCACAAGACATGCCGCTCGCGATCTGCCGATTGGGACACACAGGTTTTCGACCTGCCCGATCCGCAATCCCGCCTGCCGCTTTGAGCGGCAGAGGTCAACGCCCGGCCGACCGCGAAAAAAATTCTGCATGAAAAACAGGCGGCTTGCTTAACTTTAGGTCAGCTTTGCTTATGCATTTGCTGCATAGCAGAAATGCTTTCCCGACTATTGTGCAATTGCAGCATCCGCGTATCTTCTGTGTCAGAGAACAACACAAGACGCGGCCCCCGGTTAAGGGAGGCGCAAAAACCGATGGAGCCAAAAGATGGCATATCAGAGCGAAACAAGAGCCGTACAGTCCGGCCTGGCGATCGAAGTTAGCGCGGCCGTTCATCACATGGTCCAGGCAATCCATGATGCCTTTGCCTATCGCACCACGGTGCGCGAGCTGTCGCGGCTCGACGATTCGACCCTTGCCGATCTGGGCATGCACCGCTCGGCCATCCGCGCCGAGGCGCGCAAGGCGGTCTACGGCCTCTGAGGCCACGAGATCGGGTGTTCCTCTCCTCCTCCCTGGAACATCCGCGACAAGGCGGCGGCACCCTCCTCCTCCCTGGTGCCGCCGTCTCAACCCCTCGGACCCATCGGGTTCGTACAGTCAGCGTAAGGCCCTTCTCCTCCTCCCAACGGGCCAAACGTGATGGAACGGCGGCGCTTCTCCTCCTCCCTGGCGCCGCCGTTTTTCTTTTCCCGACTTGACGCCTCGCTGCGGGGCTGCTCACTTGCAGGAAAAAAAGGGGGGCGCCATGCCAGATGTGCCGGATACCGCGAAGGCGGCCATTCTAGACGCGGTCGATGGGGGATTCCACGATCAGGTCACCTTTCTGGCCGAGCTGACGCGCCGCGCGAGCCGCCGGTTCGAGGAAGACGGGGCGCTCGACCTGATGGCCGAGGCGCTCGACGCCCGGGGCTGGCAGGTCGATGACTGGACGGTGCCGCTCGACGCGTTGTCGGGTCAGCCCGGCTTTTGCGACACTGCCGGAGAGGTGAAGAAGATCCGCTCGGTCACCGGGACGCTCGATCCCGGAGATGCTGCCGGCAACTCATTGATCTTGCAGGGCCACGTGGATGTCGTACCCGAAGGCCCGGAGGAAATGTGGACGACCCCGCCTTTCGCTCCCGAGATTCGCGACGGCTGGATGCACGGGCGCGGCGCCGGCGACATGAAGGCGGGCAACACCGCCGCGCTTTTCGCCGTCGATGCGATCCGACGGGCGGGCTTCGCCCCGGCCGGGCGGCTGCATTACCAGTCGGTGGTGGAGGAGGAAAGCACCGGATTGGGCGCGCTGGCGACGCTCGCCCGCGGCTACAGCGCCGATTGCGTGCTGATCCCCGAGCCCACGGCCCACACACTGGTGCGGGCGCAGGTGGGCGTGGTCTGGTTTCGCCTGCGCGTCCGCGGCAAGCCCGTGCATGTGGCCGAGGCCGGCAGCGGCGCCAATGCCATCATGGCCGCCTTTCACCTGCTGACCGCTCTAGAGGCGATGGCCGAGGCCTGGAACGCGAAGGCTGGCTCGGACTCGCTCTATGGCAGCACCAACCATCCGCTCAATTTCAATGCGGGCAAGATCCGTGGCGGCGACTGGGCGTCGAGCGTGCCCGCCTGGTGCGAGGTCGATTGCCGGATGGGGCTACTGCCCGGCATGGAGGTGGAGGAGGTGAAGGCCGGGATCGCGGCGGCGGTGGCCGAGGCGGCCGAGGCCCACCCTTTCCTGCGCCAGAACCCGCCCGAGATCGTCTGGCACGGGTTTCAGGCCGACGGATACGTGCTGCGGGATGCCGAGGCCCCCGAGGCCGCGCTCGCCTCGGCCTGTGGGGCCGTTTTCGGGACGCAAGGGCCCGAAGACCGGCTGATGACCGCGCTCACCGATACCCGGTTCTACGGGCTCTATCACGGCATTCCCAGCCTCTGCTTCGGCCCGCGCGCCGAAAACATCCA
>JAUIBJ010000087.1 GCA_030428025.1 Alphaproteobacteria bacterium | reverse complement strand
GTGAAGGGGGTGGTTCTGATCTCGCCGAATTTCGGGCTGCAAGACCGGCTGGCGCCGCTTTTGCGGCTGCCTGCGGCACGCTACTGGCTGCCGCTCGTGGCCGGACGGACGCGCAGTTTCGAGCCGCAGAACGCACGGCAGGCGCTGCACTGGACCACCGCCTATCCGGTCACGGCCCTGTTGCCGATGGCAGCCCTTGTGCGCCATGTGGCGGCGCTCGAATTCTCCGCTGCCACTGTTCCGGCGCTGTTCTACTATTCCGACGTCGATCAGGTGGTCGATGCCGCCGCCACCGGTGACGTGGCCACCGCCTGGGGCGGGCCGGTGACCCGCGCCGCGCCGGAACTGGGCGACGGGGTGGACCCGCTCGCCCATGTGATCGCCGGGGATATCCTGTCACCCGCCAATACCGGCCCGGCCGTGGATCTGATCCTCGGCTGGATCGCGAAGCTGCCCTGATGCGCCGGCCGCGCAGCATGTGGAGCCTGGAAACCCTTGGCCGGGTGCGGCTTTCGCGACATTTCTACATGCGCGACTTTCTCTATTCCGAGATCGGCAGCTTTCACCGCATCCCCAACGTTCCCGACGACCCCGGGCGCGCCATCGAAAATGGCCGCCGCCTGTGCCAGGAACTACTCGACCCGCTGGAGGAGACCTTTGGGCGGATCGCCATCCGCTCGGGCTATCGCAGCCCCGAACTCAACGCGTTCGGCAACCGGCACAGGCTGAACTGCGCCCGCAACGATGCCAATTACGGCCACCACATCTGGGATATCGAAGGCCCCGGAGGGCCCGGCGCAGGCACCTCGCTGGTCATCCCCTGGTTCGCCGACCGCTTCGAGAAGGGGCGCGACTGGCGCGATCTGGCCTGGTGGATCCACGATCATCTGCCCTATTCCGACCTGTGGTTCTTCCCCAGGCTCTGCGCAATGAACCTCAGTTGGCGCGCCCGTCCGCGCCGCACGATTTCCAGCTATATTGCGCCGAAAGGCCAACTTCTGGCACCTGGCGCCCGACCCGGCGAACCCCCGCCCGAGCGGCAGGCACGCTATGTCGATTTTCCGCCCTTCCGGGGCATTGCCTATCCGGACAGTCCTTGAAATCGCCTCCCGCTAGGGGCAAGTCTAGAGAAGACGGGCGCGCAGGCGGAACGAGGCAGAGAATGCAGGATCCCTTGGTATTGTTGCCGGGCGCGATGTGCGACGCACGGGTTTTCGGCCCGCAGCTGACCGCGTTCAGCCCCGCGGTCACGGTGACGGTGGCGCCGGTCACCGGCGGCGACCGGATCGAGGAGATCGCGTCGCGACTGCTCGACGGGCTGCCGCGCCGCTTCGCACTGGCGGGCCTGTCGATGGGCGGGATCGTGGCGATGGAAATTCTGCGTCGCGCGCCCGACCGGGTGACCCGGATTGCGCTGATGGATACCAACTCGCTGGCCGAGACCCCGCAGACGGCGGCGGATTACGAGCCGATCATCATCAAGCTGAAATCCGGTAAGCTGGAAGAGGCAGTGCAAGCCATGATCCGGCCCGAAACGCTGGCCCCCGGGCCGGGCCGGGCCAGGGTGCTCGCGCAGGTGACCGAGATGGCGCGCAATCTGGGGGTGCCCGCGATCATCCGCCAGATCCGGGCGGTGCAGCGGCGGCGCGACTATCAGGCGGTGCTGCGCAAGAGCAGGCTGCCGGCGCTGATTCTGTGCGGCGCGCATGACCGGATGACCCCGGTGAAGAGGCACGAACTGATGGCCGGGCTTATGGCAGGCTCCACCCTCAAGGTGATCGACGAGGCCGGCCACCTGCCGGTGCTGGAGGCGCCCGACGCGGTCAACATGGCCCTTCATGACTGGCTCAGCCAGCCTTTGGTGCTGCAGACGCGATCCGATGTCTGAACCACGTCGCACCGCCGTGGGCCGCGTACGGCACCTGCGGCGGCGCATTCAGGTCTCGGCCCGCCGGCATCTGCCGCCCGGCGCGCGCCTGCTGGTAGGGCTCGCGCTGATCCTGGGCGGGCTTTTCGGCTTTCTGCCGGTACTGGGATTCTGGATGTTGCCGCTGGGTGTGGCGGTGGCCGCGCTCGACATCGTACCGCTCTGGCGCTGCCTGCGCCGCGCGCGCGACCGGCGGCCCCCGCGCTAGCCGCCAAGGGCCACAAGGGCAGGCCCGGTTTACGCGACGTCGCGCGCGGGCCGTCCGGAAATGATTTGCCTGAGACTCATCAAAGGTGCATCATACGGTTCTTTTCGCAGGGGGGATGTGCAGTGGCGAATGAGACCCCGGCGGTGAAACCCGCGGTGCCCGACATGCCGGTCGAGTTCGATCTGCCAGAAAGGCTTTCGTCCAAGCTGTCCACGCTGGGCGGGCAGATCGTGGTCGCCTTCTGTTGCGCGCTGGGGGCGGTTCTGCTGCGCGAGGCGGTCGATCTGATCCTTCCTGCGGGGGCGGGGCCCTTCGCGCTGACCTTTCCCTTCGTGCTTTTCGCCACGCTCTTCGCCCGCTGGGTGGCCGGGGCGATCACGATGATCTTCAGCGCGGTCTTTGCGTGGTATTTCGTGCTTCCCGTCAATGCGTCTTTCACCTTCGAACTGGCCTCGGACGGGCCGCGGGTTCTGGTCAACGTGCTGTCGGGTTTCATGATCGTGGCACTGGCGGAATATTTCCGCCGGGTCGTCACCCAGGCGGTTCTGGCGCGCAATGCGCTGGCCGACGAACGCCAGCTGCTGCTGGAGGAGATCGACCACCGGGTGAAGAACAAGTTCGCGATGGTCGCGGGACTTGTGCGGTTCGAGGCACGGCAGGCGCAATCGGACGAGACCCTGATCGCGCTGAACCGCCTTCAGGGCCGGCTGGACAGCATGTCGAAAGTGCACGAAGCGCTATACCGCAATTCCGATGGCGACAGCCTCGTGGACATGCGGACCTATCTCTCCTCGCTTTGCACCTCGCTGGGCGATGGGGTTCTGGTACGCGACGACATCACCGTGACCACCGACGTTGCGGAGGTCGACCTGCCACGGGATCGCGCCATCGCCGTGGGGCTGGTTGTAAACGAACTTTTCACCAATGCCGTCAAGCATGCCTTTCCGGCGGGGCAAGCGGGCACGATCCGGGTGACGCTCGAACGGGCGGGAGGAAGCCTGGTGGTCACCGTGGCCGATGACGGCGTCGGCATGCCAAAGGGCGAGATGCGCCCCGGCAGCCGCGGGCAGGGCTTGCTGAAAAGCTTCGCCGAAAGCGCCGAGGGCGAACTGGAATGGCCCGATGTCGCGCAGGGCACCTGTGTTCGACTGCGCTTTCCCATCTGAGTGAAGGCCGGACGGGCGGCAGGTGCCGCCCGGGCCTTCAAACCGCTGTCAGTTTGGGGGCGACCGCCTTGCCCTTTTTCGGTTTGGTGCGGTTGCGCGCGGCCGGCGCCTCGGAATTGGCGTCGATGAAATCCAGTACCAGCGGGCGGATGTTGTTGCGCCAGGAACGGCCGGCGAAGATGCCGTAATGGCCGGCGTCCGGTTCGATATGGCTGGCCTTCTTGTCATCCGGCAGGCCGGTCAGCAGGTCGAGCGCCGCCACGCACTGCCCGGGGGCCGAGATGTCGTCCTTGCCGCCCTCGACGGTCTTCACCGCCACACGGGTGATCGCGCCGATATCCACCTTATGCCCGTCCACCACGAACTCGTTCCGGGCAATCTCGAGCCCCTTGAAGATGCGTTCGACGGTGGAGAGGTAGAACTCCGCCGGCATGTCCATGACCGCGAGATACTCGTCGTAGAACTTGTTGTGCGGGTCGCGGTCCGACGCCTCGCCCTTGGCGACTCGGGTGATCTGGTTCAGGAAGGCGTGGCTGTGCCGCTCGGCATTCATCGACATGAAGGACGCAAGTTGCAGCAGGCCGGGATAGACCATCCGGCCCACGCCCTTGTACTTGAAGCCCACCCGCTGGATCATGGTTTCCTCAAGCTGGCCCATGGTCACCCGCCGGCCGAAATCCGTAACTTCGGTGGGGGTAGCGTCCGGGTCGATGGGGCCGCCGATCAGGGTCAGCGAGCGCGGCTGCGCCTCGGGCTCGAGCTCGGCCAGATAGGCGGTTGCGGCCAGCGTCAGCGGCGCCGGCTGGCAGACGGCGATCACATGCAGGTCGCTGCCCAGTTCGCGCATGAAATTCATCAGGTAGAGCGTGTAATCCTCGATATCGAACTTGCCGGCCGAGACGGGGATGTCGCGGGCATTGTGCCAGTCGGTCACATAGACCTCGCAATCGGGCAGCAGCGAGCGCACGGTCGAACGCAGCAGCGTCGCATAGTGCCCCGACATAGGTGCCACCAGAAGCACCCGGCGGTCCATCTCGTCGCGGCCCTGCACGTCGAAATGGATCAGGTTGCCGAAGGGCTGCTCCAGCACCGTCTCGACCTTGATCAGGTGGTCGCGCCCATCCTCGCCGGTGATCGATTCGATACCCCAGTCGGGTTTGGTCACCATCCGCTGGAAGGTGCGCTCGGTCACCTCGCCCCAGGCGGCCATCCACTGGAACGCCGGGTTTGGCACCATGCTGAAAATTGGGTAGGATGACATGGAAAGCGCCGTCGCGCCGAGCCACTGATTAGTGTTGCGGAGGGTTTCCATAAGGTCATAAGTCATCATGTAGCGCATCGTCGTCTCCTTGCCCGGCACACACCGGTTCCATTCGTCGCACTGCCCCTCCGACCGGGCGACGTTATGCTGCATGGCAGAAACTTACGAGGGATTCGTCAAGATGGCAACGCAAGAGGATGTCGCAGGACAAAATCTCGAAAAGCTCAACCAGAACCTTGAGCGGGTCGAGGAGCTGTCGCAGCGGCTGGTCAAGGCCCTGTCCGCGCGCCGCCCCGCGCATCCCACCCTGAGCGGTCCCTCGCAGGATCTCTTTGCCAAGGCGGCGGCGAATTACTGGCAGGAGATGTTCGAAAATCCCGGCAAGATCTACGAGCAGCAGCTGGAATACTGGGGCAAGTCGGTGCGCCATTTCCTGGAGGCGCAGCAGGCGATCGCGCAGGGCAAGGTCGACCGCGAGGACGGCGCCGAGCTGGCCGACCCGCTGAAGGGCGACAAACGCTTTGCCAATCCCTTGTGGGACACGCACCCCTATTTCCATTACGTCAAGCAGCAATACGCGCTGAACAAGCAGGCGGTGGAGCAGGCGGTCGCCGAACTGGAGGATCTGGAGCCGGTGGAAAAGCGGCGGCTGGAATATTTCTCCCGCCAGATCATGGACATGATGAGCCCCACCAATTTCCTCGGTACCAACCCCGATGCGCTGGAACGGGCGGTCGAGACCGAGGGCGAAAGCCTGGTGCGGGGGCTGGAGAACCTCGTCGCCGACCTCGAGGCGAACCAGGGAGAGATGGTGGTGCGGCTGGCCGACGAAAGCGCGTTCGAGCTGGGCGAGAACATCGCAACCACCCCGGGTGAGGTGGTCTATCGCAACCGGATGATGGAGCTGATCCAGTACGCGCCCGCGACCGAAGAGGTGCACGCCACCCCGATCGTGATCTTCCCGCCCTGGATCAACAAGTTCTACATTCTCGACCTGAAGGCGCAGAACAGCCTGATCAAATGGATCACCGAGCAGGGCTATACGCTGTTCGTGGTCTCATGGGTGAACCCGGACGCCGGTTTCGCCGATACCGGCATGGATGATTATGTCGAGGAGGGGTTCCTGGCCGCGATCCGCGAGGTCAAGGCGATCACCGGGCAGAAACAGGTGAATGCGGTGGGTTATTGCATCGCCGGCACCACGCTGCACATGGTTCTGGCCCTGCTGGCAAAGCGCGGCGACAAATCGGTGAAATCCGCCACCTTCTTCACCGCGCTCACCGATTTTTCCGAGCAGGGAGAGTTTACCCCCTTCCTGCAAGACGATTTCATCGACGGAATCGACCGCGAGGTGACCGAACAGGGGGTGCTTCGGTCGTTCATCATGGCGCGCACCATGTCCTTTCTGCGCTCCAACGACCTGATCTACAGCCCGGCGGTGAAAAGCTACATGCTGGGCGAGACGCCGCCGGCCTTCGATCTGCTCTACTGGAACGGCGACGGGTCGAACCTGCCGGGTCGGATGACGATGGAATATCTGCGCGGTCTGTGCCAGCGCAACGAATTCGTCGAGGATGGGTACACTCTCTGCGGCGAGAAGGTCCATATCAGAGACGTCAAGGTGCCGATCATGGCCGTGACCTGCCAGAGCGATCACATCGCGGCCTGGAAGGACTGCTATCGCGGCTTTCTGCAGACGGGATCGAAGGACCGCAGCTTCATCGTTTCCGAATCCGGCCATATCGCCGGCATCGTGAACCCGCCGTCGAAGAAGAAATACGGACACTATACCAATCCCGACCTGCCGGACACGGCCGAGGCCTGGCTTGAAGGCGCCACCCATAGCGAAGGCTCGTGGTGGCCACGCTGGGAAAGCTGGCTGCGAAAGCGGTCGGGCAAGAAGGTGGCGGCGCGGGAGCCCGGCGATTCGCAGCATCCGCCCCTTGCGCCGGCCCCGGGCACTTATGTCCGCAAGAAGGCAAGCCTCTGAGGCGGCTGCGCTTTCGCGCGGTCACGGTCGATTTGCTGCGTTGCAGAAAAAATCCTTGAAATGCTGCAGTGCAGCATGTATATAGGTTGCAGACGCAGAAACGGCGGGGCTGGCCCGCCGGCAACACAGCCAAACCGAGGATACCGACATGGCCAAAGCACAAGACTTCAGCACCGTCATGAAAGACATGATGGGTGCCTTCCCCGTCGACACCAAAGCGATGGAAGATGCCTTCAAGAACCAGGCTGCCCTGAACGAGAAACTGTCGGGCGTGGCTCTGGAAGCCGCCGAGAAATCGGCCGAGATTTCCAGCAAGTGGACGAAGGAAACCCTGGCCAAGATGGCCGAAGTTTCCAAAGCCAAGACCGAGCCGGCCGATTATGCCAAGGCGATGACCGAATTCGCATCGGCCAATGCCGAAGTGGCCGCCGAGAACATGGCCGCCTTCGCCGAAGTTGCCAAGAAGGTTCAGATGGACACCGTCGAACTTCTGATGGCCGCCGGCAAGGACATGCAGGAAGACGCCACCAAAGCCGTCAAGAAGGCCACCGACGACATGACCGCGGCCACCAAGAAAGCCGCCACCTCGGCCAAGTAAGGCCAAAGGCCGACGCATTCCTGCCCGACCCCCCTCCCTGCCGGGCAGAAAACGAAGGGCGAGCCGCACGGCTCGCCCTTTCTTTTTGCGGCGCAGCGAGTTAAGCTTCGCTGCAGCGCTGCATGAAGGGAGTACTCGCCGTGGCCGAATCCGAGAAACCCTTGCTGATCAAACGGTATGCCAGCCGGCGGCTCTACAATACCGAAACCTCCGATTACGTGACGCTGGAGGATATCGCCGAGTTCATCCGCGACGGGCGCGATGTGCAGATCATCGATCTGAAATCGGGCGACGACCTGACCCGGCAATATCTGCTGCAGATCATCGCGGAGCATGAAAGCCGGGGCGAGAACATGCTGCCCATCAACGTGCTGAACGATCTGGTGCGCAGCTACACCACTCAGGCCACCTCGATGGTACCGGAATTCCTGGCCACCAGTTTCGACATGCTGCAAAAGAGCCAGAGCCAGATGATGGAAAGCATGACCAAGGCCAATCCGCTGGCCGGGATGCCGGCGATGGAGGCGATCCGCGCCCAGCAGGAGGCGTTCCTCAAGGCCATGACCGGCCAGATGAACATGACCGGAATGCCCTCGGCCCCTGCCGAGGCGGAAGCCGGCGAGGACAAAGAAGATCTCGACGAGATCAAGAAGCAGCTGTCAGATCTGCAGGACAAACTGTCGAAAATGGGCAAATAGGGCAGGGCCCGAACGATGGTCGAAAGCCCCGGACGGATCACCCTGTGGGGGATAGAGGTGTTCGTGGCTACGGCCGACGAACGCTCGATCTCCGCCGCCGCCAAGCGGCTGGGTGCCAGCCCCTCGGCCGTCAGCCAGCAGCTTACCAATCTGGAAAGCGCCGTGGGCGCCACGCTTCTGCAACGCAATGCGCGCCCCGTCCGGCTGACGCCTGCGGGCGAGATCCTCAAGCGGCGGGCGCAGGTCATCCTGAACGAGGCGGCTCAGGCACGGGCTGAACTGGCCATGTCCGATCTGTCGACCCTCACCCGGTTCCGGCTGGGCATGATCGAGGATTTCGAGGTCGAAGTGACGCCGCGGCTGCTGACCCACATGGCGGGCGAACTGAAGGGCTGCCAGTTCCTGCTGGAAACCGGCGCCAGCCACTACCTTTACGACCTGCTCGATTCCCGTGCGCTCGACGTGATCGTCGCCGCCGAACTGGGGGCCGAGGACGACTGGGTCGAAGTGCATCCGCTGCTGCGCGAAGGTTTCGTCGTGGCCGCGCCGCGCGGCGTGATCGACCCCGGCCGCGACCGCCTGCGGCAGTTGAAGCGTCTGCCGCTCATCCAGTACACGCAGCGCCACTACATGGGCCGGCTGCTCACCTCGCATCTGGCACGGCAGAACATCAGCCTGCCGCACCGGTTCGAGCTGGACAGCTACCACGCCATCCTCGCGCTTGTGGGGCAGGGGGCGGGCTGGACCATACTGACACCGCTGGCGCTTATGCGCGCGCAGCGCTTCGCCGACCAGATCGACGTGATGGAATTGCCGGTCGAGCCGTTGTGGCGCACCATCAGTCTGACCGCGCGAAGGGGGGTTCTGGTCGACATGCCGGGCCGGGTGGCGGCGACGCTGCGGCCCATCCTCAAGACCAGCATTCTGGAACCCGCCGTGGCGCGCTATCCTTTTCTCGACGGGCTTTTGACCCTGGTGTGAGCCGGACCGCCGGCGTCGCTAGCCGCGCTGCCCGTCGCACCACTGGCGCAGCACCTCCTGCGCGGGTGGCGACAGCACCTGCTGCGCGTCCATGCGGCGCGCCGCCACGGGGCGGGCGGTCTCCGCGCGCAGCGTGGCCACGTCCACCCCGCGCCGGTCGCCGCCGGGCAGACGGCTGAAGATCTCGGCGCTTTCCTCCATCGACACCGCATAGACCAGCCGCTCGACCCCCGCGATCAGCATCGCCGCCACGCAAAGCGGGCAGGGTTCGCAGGAGGCATAGAGCGTGCAGCCCGACAGGTCGGTTTGACCGAGGTTGCGGCAGGCGTCGCGGATCGCCTCGGTCTCTCCATGCGAGGTGGGGTCGAGATCGGCGATGGACCGGTTGATGCCCTCGCCCACGATCCGGCCCTCCTTCACCACCACCGCGCCATAGGGGCGCAGGCCAGGGTCGTCGAGCGCCTGTGCCGAGATTTCGATGGCGCGGGTCATGAACTCCTCGTCAGTCATAGGCAATCTCCGTGCGATGGGCCGGGTCGCGTAGCAGATCGAAATAGC
>JAUIBJ010000771.1 GCA_030428025.1 Alphaproteobacteria bacterium | reverse complement strand
AGACAATCCTGATAGCCCACACGCTCGTGCACGAGGTTGTTGGCGTTGCGGTAGGGCATCACGTCTGCGGTGATGAGGTTGCGCCGGCGCAGCTCCACCGGGTCGAGCCCCAGCTTGCGGGCGGCCTCGTCGAGCAGCAGCTCCAGCGAACAGGAGGCGGTGGGCCGCCCCACGGCGCGGTAAGGGCCAACCGGCGTCTTGTTGGTGGCAACGCCCCGGGTGACATAGCGCATCGCGGGCACCTTGTAAGGCCCGGGCATCAGCCCCGCGATCTGAAGCGGCTCCATGCCCGCCGACCACAGATAGGTGGAATAGGCCCCCACATCGGCCCAGATCTCCGAGTCCATGGCCAGGATATGCCCGTCCTTGTCGAAGGCCATGCGCAGCTCGACATCGTTTTCGCGCGCATGGGTCGAGGCGACCATGTTTTCCAGCCGGTCCTCCACCCACTTGACCGGGCGACGCAACTGAAGCGCGAGGTAGGAGCAGAGGAATTCCTCGGGATAGATCGAGGCCTTCTGCCCGAAGCCGCCGCCGGTCTGGGCTGCGATTACGCGCACATCCGTTTCCGCCAGCCCGAGATGCTTGGCGAGATAGTGACGCACCACGTAAGGCAACTGGTGGCTCATCCAGACGCTGAGCTTGAAAGAACCTTGCCGGAAGGCTGCCACACAGCCGCGCCCCTCAAGGCACAGCGCCTGTTTGCGGCCGATATGAAAGCTGCGCTCGACCACCGTATGGGCCCTGGCAAAGGCCTCGTCCACCTCGCCGCGCTCGTAGTCGCGCTTGATCAGGTAATTGTTGTGGCACTCGTCGTGGACAAGCGGCGCGTCGTCCCTTTCTCCGTCGCGAGCGTTGGTGACCACCGGCAGCGGGTCGTAATCCACGTCGATCAGGTCGACGGCGTCCTCCGCCGTCGCCCGGTCCTCGGCCACGACCGCACAGATCGCCTCGCCGCAGAAACGCACCTTGTCGACGGCCAGCCAGTTCTGCACCGACTCGCCGCCGGAAAAGCGGTTCGGCATACTACGGAAGGGTTCCACCTTGCCGACCAGTTCGGCCCCGGTCATCACCTTGATGACCCCGGGCAGGGCTTTCGCCTCTTCCGTGTCGATGGAAACCAGCCGCGCGTGGGCGTACTGGCTGCGCAGGAAGGCCACGTGATACATGCCCTGAAACGAGATGTCGTTGATGAACCGTCCCTCGCCCTCCAGAAGCGGAATGGCCTCGTCGGGCAGAACCGATGTTCCGACAATCTTTTCGTTCGAAAAACGCATTCCTGATCCCTCGTTCAGCACATCCGGGCGGTCATTGCGCCGGGGCCTTCTTCATGTCGCGGGCCGCGGCCATGACGGCGGCAACGATGCTGCTGTAGCCGCTGCACCGGCAGATATTGCCCGACAGCGCCTCGCGCACTTCGTCCTCGGTGGGGTCGGGGTTGTCCTCGAGTAACTCGATCGCGGTGATCAGGAAGCCCGGCGTGCAATACCCGCATTGCAGGCCGAAATTCTCGTGGAACGACTTCTGGATCTGGTGCCACTCGCCGCTTTCGGTCCGCAGCCCCTCGATGGTCACGATCTCGGCCTCGTCGGCCTGTACCGCCAGCGTCAGGCACGACCGTACGCTGCGCCCGTTCATCGACACCGTGCAGGCGCCGCAGACCCCGTGCTCGCAACCCAGATGCGTGCCGGTCAGGCTGAGCGTGTCGCGCAGGAAATCCGCCAGCGATTGGCGTACCGGCACCGTCTTTTCATAGGCGCGACCGTTCACCCGGCAGGTGATTTTCTGTTCCTTAGCCATTCTCCACGCTCCCGGTTCGGGCAAGGGCGGTTGCCAGCGCCCGCTTGGTCATGACGCCGGCCAGGTGGCGGCGATAGCCGGAAGACGCG
>JAUIBJ010000086.1 GCA_030428025.1 Alphaproteobacteria bacterium | reverse complement strand
GGACCCGGGCCGGAATGGGCCGCTGCCAGGGCCGCATCTGCGGCTCGGCCCTCGCCGATGCCCTGTCCGAAACCCGGTCGGTCCGCCGCCGGGATCTGGGGATCAACCCGGCGCGACTGCCGCTGCGACCGGTCGGCCTTGATGTGGTCGCAGCCGCGTTTTCGCCCGCCGAAGTCAGACCCGGCGGCGCACAGGACGGCCCGCACGACACCGCGGCCGGTGCCGCCCGAGATGCGTCCGGGCAGGCCGAGGGCCCTTGACCATAAATGCAATTCGCTTATTATTGCATACAATCATAAATAAGTTACATTCAGCGCTCAGGGCTAGGCCGCATATGAAGAACTTCGAGCTGCGAAATCGACATTTCGACCGTCTCGTGAATGCGACCGGCATCCGGTGGCTGGGCCAGAACACGAACCACTTCCCCAACCACCCCGACGTGCATGCCGCGTTGCGGCGCTCGATCGAGGCAGAGGAATATCACATCTACGCCCCGCCGGCCGGGCTGGAAGAGCTGCGCGCGCTCGTCGCGCAGGATCTCGGGCTCGGGGATCTGTCGGTGCTGATCACGGACGGCGCCGTCGAGGGGCTCTATCACGTCTGTCACACGCTGCTGTCGCCCGGGGACGAGTTCATCACCACCGATCCTTCCTGGGCCTGGCCGATGCATTTTTCCGCCGCCGCAGGGGCGCAGGTGACCCAGATCCCCATCTTCGGGCAAGAGCACGGCTTCCGGCTCGACCCCGACCGGCTGCGCGACGCGGTCACCGACCGGACGCGGATGATCTATCTGGTCGATCCGAACAACCCCATCGGCTGCTGCTGCACCGAGGCGGAAATCGCCGCGATCGTCGAGATCGCCCGCGGCGCCGGCGCCTTTCTGGTGCAGGACTGCACCTATCGCGATTTCGCCTTCGATCATCATCTCGCCGCCCGGCTTTACCCGGAACGCACGATCACCACCTGGAGCTTCTCGAAATGGCTCGGCTTTGCCGGGCTGCGCGTCGGTGCGCTGGTCGCCCATCCCGATGTGCTGGAGCGGCTGGCAAAGGCGCCGCCGAACAATCTGGGCTCGAACATCGTCTCGCAGCGCGGGGCGATCGCCGGCCTGCGCTCCAAGACATCGTGGTTTCCGATGGTCCTCGACCAAACCCGCCGCAACCAGCACCTCGTGCACGAGGCGGTCAGCCGCACCGAGGGGCTCGACGTGCCGGAATTCCCCTCGAACGGAAATTTCCTTGTGATCACCTGCGAGGGCTCCGGCGCACGGCCGGAAGCCATCTGCGCGGCACTGAACGAGAAGAACATCATGGTCCGACAGGGCGCCTATCATACCGAAACCTTCGGCCATCGCTTCATCAAGGTTTCGGTCAGCGTGCCCGAGGACTGGGTCGCGGCCTTTTGCGAGGCATTGCCCGACGCCATGGACCGGGCGCGCGGCAATACGGCGGAGATCGCGCTTTTCTGAATGGCAGAGCTTGTCTGCGTTGCTGTCGAGGGAACCGGAACAGATGGATTTGAAACTCAGCGGCAGGTCGGCCCTCATCACCGGGGCGTCCCAGGGCATCGGCGAGGGGCTCGCCGAGGCCTTTGCGGAAGAGGGCGTGAACCTGCATCTCACCGCGCGCAAGGCCGACGACCTCGCCCGCATCCGCGACAGTCTTGCCGCGCGTCACGGCGTCTCGGTGACGATCCATCCGCTTGACCTGACCGCACCGGGCGCCGGCGAGCAGCTGGCCGAACAGGTGGGCGAGATCGACATCCTCGTCAACAATGCCGGCGCCATTCCGAGCGGCAACCTGTGGGACGTGGACGAGGCGGCCTGGCGCACGGGCTTCGACCTCAAGGTCATGGGCTATGTCAACCTGTGCCGCCTCTTCTATGCCCGGATGAAGGCCCGGGGCGGCGGCGTCATCATCAACAATATCGGCAATGGCGGCGAGATACCCGATCCGAACTACATCGCCGGCACGTCGGGCAACGCCTGCCTGATGGCCTTCACCCGCGCGCTCGGCGGTGCCAGCCTCGACGACAACATCCGCGTGGTCGGCGTCAACCCCGGCCCGGTGAACACGACGCGTATCTACAACATGCTGAAGAAACGGGCCAAGACCCTGCTCGGCGACGAGGCGAAATATACCGAGTTGGAAAAGACCTATCCGTTGTCGCGCCCGGCCCATATCCGCGAAATCACCGATCTGATCCTGTTCCTGGCCTCCGACCGGTCGGGATACACCACCGGGACGATCTTTACCGTGGATGGCGGCATCGCATCGCGCCGTTCGATCATCTGAGGAGGCCGCCCCCCGTGACCCTTGTGACCGCGAGCGATGGTGTCCGGCTCAATGTCGAGGATACCGCCGACGGCACCCCGATCGTGTTCGTCCACGAATTCGGCGGCGATCAGCGCAGCTGGGAACCCCAGGTGCGGTTTTTCTCGCGCCGCTACCGTTGCGTGACCTTCAACGCCCGCGGCTATCGGCCCTCGGACGTGCCGGACAGCCTCGACGCCTATACGCAGGAGCGCGCGGCCGACGACATCCGCGACGTGATGGATGCGCTCGGCCTGCAAAGGGCGCATCTGGTCGGCCTGTCGATGGGCGGCTTTGCAGCGCTGCATTTCGGGCTGGCCTATCCCGACCGCACCCTGTCTCTGGTCGTGGCCGGGGCCGGATATGGCGCCGAAAAGCAGTTCGAGGACTATTTCCGCCAGGTCTCGAACGATGTGGCGGACAAATACGAGGAACTGGGGAGCGAGGCGTTTTCCCATGTCTACGGCATGGCCGCCTCGCGGATATCCTTCCTGGTGAAGGATCCGCGCGGATGGCAGGAGTTCCGAAAGGTTCTGGCCGACCGCTCCGCCGGCGGCGCGGCCCGCACCATGCGCGGCGTGCAGGCCCGGCGCCCCTCGCTCTACGACCTCGAAGACCGGCTCGGGCGGCTCGACGTGCCGGTGCTGGTCATGGTCGGCGACGAGGACGATCATTGCCTGATGCCCGGCATCTTCCTCAAGCGCACGATACCGGCCTGCGGACTGCATGTAATGCCGAAGACCGGCCATACGATGAACCTCGAGGAACCGGCAGAGTTCAACCGCAGCCTCGCCGAGTTCCTGGCGATGGTCGAGCAGGGCAAATGGCTGCCGCGCGACCCGCGCTCCAGACCGTCCGAAATCATGAAGACGAGCTAGGGTGCGGACCGTGGCGGACCCCGACGCCCCTGCCGGCCTCCATGTCGACGAAGCCCGCCTCTGGTCGCGCCTGATGGACCTGGCCGAGATCGGCGCGACCGCGCGCGGCGGCGTTTGCCGGCTGGCCCTGACCGAAACGGACATCGAGGCCCGCCAGCTGCTGATCGGATGGGCCCGCGACTTGGGGCTTGCGGTCTTCACGGACGAGATTTCGAACCTGTTCTTCCGCCTCGAGGGGCGCGACAGGAACGCACCGCCGGTCATGACCGGATCGCATATCGACAGCCAGCCGACCGGCGGGAAATTCGACGGCGCCTATGGCGTTCTGGCCGGGTTCGAGGCGGTCCAGTCGCTGCAGGCGGCGGGGATCACCCCGGAGGTGCCCGTCGAGATCGTGGTCTGGCTGAACGAGGAAGGATCGCGCTTTTCGCCCGGTATGATGGGCTCTGAGGCCTTTACCGGCCGCCGGCCCGTGGACGAGATCCTGGCGGTCACGGATGCCGAGGGCGTGAGCACCGAAACCGCCCTTGCCGCGGTTCGGGCGCGCTTTGCCGGTTTGCCCGAACTGCCGCTGCAGCGCCCGGTGTCGGCCTATGTCGAGGCGCATATCGAACAGGGCCCCGTGCTGGAAGAGCGCGGCTATCCGGTGGGGGCGGTGACCGGCATGCAGGGGTCTCGGCGCTTCCGCGTCCGGCTGACCGGGGCCGAGGCGCATGCGGGAACCGAACCCATGGCCACCCGCCGAGACGCGCTGTTCGCCGCCAATGACGTGATCCGGTCCCTGCGCGACCATTTCGCCGGCTTCGACGACCGGATGAAATTTACCGTCGGCCTGTTCGAGGTCGCCCCAAACGTTCCCTCGGTGGTGCCCGCCTCGGTCCTGTTTTCGATCGACCTGCGACACCCGGATCAGTCGGTCCTGACCGCGGCCGGCGACGCGATCGCCGACCTTTGCCAACGGCACGCACGGCTCTGTTCGGCAGAGGTGCGGGAACTGGCCAATGCCGAGTCGCTGGTCTTTCCGGATTGGCTGGTGGATCTTGTCTCCGAGGCCGCGGCCGAGCTTTCGATCCCCTGTCTGCGCCTTTTGTCGCTGGCCGGGCACGACGCGCGGCAGCTTCACTATCATTGTCCCAGCGTCATGCTGTTCGTGCCGTGCCACAAGGGCATCAGCCACAACGAGGCCGAAAGCTGCACCCCCGGCGATCTTGCGAACGGCGCCCGCGTGCTCGCCAATGTGCTGGCGCGGCTGTCGGCAAGCCCCCTCGCCCTGCCCGAACGGACCGAAGCCCCGCCCGGGTCCAATGCAAAAAAATAGAAAACGTATGCAATCCACTCGACTTGGCGGCAGCGCTTCTTTAGATATCCCCCGGAAAACCACCCCTTCCCACCTGCCCGCGCATGACGCGCATTCGGATGGAATTCTTTGCGTGGGAGACATGCACCATGGCTACGACGAAAGACAGGAAATCGCCATCTCCGATCCGGCGCAAGACCCAGGCGGCGGCCCTTCAGGACCGGATCGAGCTTGCCATCGTGCGCGGCGAATTCACGCCCGGCGAGCATCTTGACGAACACAGCCTTGCGGATCGGTTCGGCGTCTCGCGCACCCCGGTCAGAGAGGCGCTCAAGGGGCTGTCGGTGGCCAAGCTGGTGCAGATCCGGCCGCATGCGGGCGTTTTCGTCGCCTCGCCACCGCTGGACGAGATCATCGAGATGTTCGAACTGATGACGAATTTCGAGGCATTTGCGGCCTCTCTCGCCGCGGAACGGGCCACGCAGGACGACATCGAACGCCTTCGCCGCCTTCACGACGATTGCGGCGAGGCCGCGAAATCGGAAGATGCCGAGGCCTTCTTCGCCAGGAATCAGGAGTTCCACCGCTGCATCTACGAACTGGCCAAGAACTCCGTTCTGCTCGAACAGATCGAAGCGCTGGACAAACGCCTTGCGCCCTATCGCCGGCTGGTGACGTTCCGCCCCGGTCGGGTCGCCCGTTCGATCGACGAGCACAAGAAGATCTTCGACGCCATCGAACAGGGCAAGTCCCGGGACGCCTTCCAGAAGATGTCGCGGCATCTGAGCATCCTGGCCGATGATGCGATGGTGCTTGCCCGGGCGACCTCGACCGCCTGAAGGCAGCCGGGAAGCGGGCCGCGCCCCAGCATGAGCGCCTTGACAGGCCGCCACGCATTGCATACAAAATCTTATAAATCGTGCACATGTATTGCGCGCCCTTGCGAGATTTTCGAGACGGGTTATGTAGTGCGGATTTCAGTGCGATCTGCAGTTGCGGCACGGTGTGAGACGTCTTTGGCCCGGCACCGCGCCGCCTGGAAACATGCCGAAACCGGCTGGAATGGGCGCCGGGTCACGATGAATGGATGACGCGCCATGACGGGAAGTGCCGAAGCCAAGGTCAGGATCAGCGACGTCGACGTCATCTATCCGGGCGCCCTGGGGGCATCGGCCGTGCATGCGCTCGACGGGATCGACCTGGCGGTGCGGGACGGCGAATTCGTCTCGCTGATCGGCCCCTCCGGATGCGGCAAGAGCACGCTGTTGCGGGTGCTTTCGGACCTTGCGAAGCCGACCGAGGGCTCGGTCGTCGTGGCCGGTGACGACCCCCGCCGCGCCCGACTGAAACGTAAGGTCGGCTTCGTCTTCCAGGATGCCGCGCTGCTGGAATGGCGCCGCATCCTCACCAATGTCGCGCTGCCGCTCGAGATCGAAGGCGTGCCGCGCGGCAAGCGCCTGGCGCGCGCGCAGGAACTGATCGACCTCGTCGGACTGAGCGGGTTCGAACGACAGTATCCAAATCAGCTTTCGGGCGGCATGCGGCAGCGCGCGGCGATCGCCCGTGCCATGTCGACCAAGCCCGAGGTTCTACTGATGGACGAACCGTTCGGAGCGCTCGATCAGATCACCCGCGACCGGCTCAACCTCGAATTGCTGAACCTGACGCAGAAGAACAGGATGACGGTGCTGTTCGTCACCCACTCGATCCGCGAGGCGGTTCTGCTGTCCGACCGGGTGGTGGTGATGACGGCACGGCCGGGCAGGATATCGGAGATCATCGAGGTCGACCTGCCCCGGCCGCGTACGCTCGAGGTGCGCGAAACCGCCGCCTTTGCCGCCCTCGCCAATCGCGGCGTGCATCTGCTTGAGATGGGATCGAAGACATGAGATCTGCCTCCGGAGCCAAGGGACAGCCCGCCCCGCACCGCGGCGCCGGGACGCGCCGGATGCTGACCTGGGCAAAGGAGGCGCTGTTGCCGCCGGTCGCGGTGTTCATTCTCGTCGTCGGGCTGTGGGAATGGGGCACGCATCTGTTCGAGGTGCCGGTCTATGTGGTGCCGCCGCCGAGCCGGATCTGGGAATCACTGCTGTTCGACGGCACCGCGATCTTTACCCATGCCGGGATCACCTTCTTCGAGGCATTTGCCGGGTTCGTCATCGGTTCGGCCCTCGGCATCATCCTGGGCACAGCCTTTGCCTATTCGCGGTTTCTGGCCCGCGGCCTTATGCCTTATGTCATCGCCGCGAACACCATTCCGGTCGTGGCGATCGCCCCCATCATCATCATCTGGTTCGGGCACGGGATCATCTCGAAGATCGCCGTCACCGCCTTTCTGTCCTTCTTCCCGCTGGCGCTGAACATGATGAAGGGGCTGCAATCCTATGACCGCACGGTCATGGATGTCTTCCACGTGTCTGCCGCCAGCGGGTGGCAGAAATTCGTGAAGATGCGCCTGCCCACCTCGCTGCCCTATGTCTTCGTCGGGCTGAAACTGAACGTCACCTTTTCGGTCATCGGCGCGATCATCGCCGAGTTCGTGCAGGCCGACCGCGGCCTCGGCTTCATGATCATGACGGCCTATCGCACGCTGAACATGCCCCGCCTGTGGGCGGCGATGCTGGTATCGGCCCTGATCGGCATCCTGTTCTTCGGCATCATCGCCCTGATCGAACGGCTCGCCATTCCGTGGCACAGTTCGATGCGGAGCAACCAGAAGCCCTAGCCGGCCCTCCCCCGGCGGAGCGTCCGGACGGGCCTGATTTTTCGCATCATGCCGATTTTTCCGCCACACCTGCCCAATGCGTCCGCACTGCGGGTTTCGTTGACTCCTGTAGCGATTTTTTGTATGCAATTTATACTCTAATGCATAACAAAATACAGCCAACATATACACGTGATGGCGTGGAAGCTCTGGGGTCTTCCAGCCGACAGGAGGGTGAAAAATGCCAAGGAACGTAAAAACGCTTGCGCTTGCGATCGCAGCCGGTGCCGTACTGGCGGCGCCGGTCCAGGCGGAAGACACCGAAGTCTCGATCCGTCTGGAATGGGTCATCCAGACCCAGTTCGCCGGCTTCATCGTCGCCGAAGAGCTTGGCTATTACGCCGAGGAAGGGCTCGACGTGACCATCCGGCCCGCCAGCCCCGATCTCAAGGCGGCGGTGACCGTCGTGCAGGGCACGGACACGTTCGGCGTGGGCCACCCGCATCAGGTGATCGCCGCGCGGTCAAATGACGCGCCCCTGGTGACGGTGCTGCAGCATGGCCAGAAGACCGCCAATGTCTATGTGTCGCGCAAGGAGCTCGGCATCGAGACCCCGCAGGACGTGCCGGGCCATTCGGTCGGGCTCTGGTTCGGCGGCGACGAGTTCGAGTTCATGTCGCTGCTCAGCAAGGAGGGCGTCGACACCTCCGACATCCAGTTCATCGCCCAGGGCTTCAGCATCGCGCCATGGATGCAGGGCGATTACGACGTCATGATGGTGACGCGCTACAACGAGCTTCTGCAGGTCTACGATCAGGGCCTGACGGCCGACAAGCTGAACATCATCGACGCCAACGAATACGGTACCGGCCTGCTGTCCGCCGGCGGCCTGTTCACGTCCGAGCGCATGATCGAGGACCATCCCGAAGTGGTGCAGGGCTTCGTCAATGCCTCGATGCGCGGCTGGCAATGGGCGCTGGCGAATATCGAGGAGGCCTCGGAAATCGTCGTCGGGCTCAACAGCGAACTTACCCTCGGCCACCAGGTCGCCCAGCTCGAGGCGATGCGCGGGCTGATCTGCGACGGCCCCACCCTCGACGGCAAGTTCGGGATGTCGGACATGAAGAACTGGGAGATTTCCCAGACCATCCTGCTGGAAGGCGAGCAGATCAACCGCTCGATCGACCTCGAGAAGGGCTTTACGAATTCCTTCTGGGACAATGCACCGGAAGAGTACAAGAGCGTCGATTGCGGCTGACGCCGCCCCGGGGGATCAGCCCCGAAAAGACAATCGGTGACGAAGGCGGCCGGAAACCGGGCCGCCTTCGCCCGCGTTTCCGGAAGGACCGCCCGCGATGACAACCGCCTATCTCTACGACGAACGCTGCATGTGGCACGATTCCGGGTCCGGGTCGCTTTTCCTGCCGAGCGGCAACGGGATACAGCCCGACACCCCAGCCGAGAACGCCGAAACCAAGCGCCGCCTTCACAATCTGATCGTGACCAGCGGGCTGCACGACCGGCTTGTTCACGCACCGCCGCGCCTGGCCAGCCTGGACGAGGTACGCCGCGTGCACACCGACGCCTATCTCGACCGACTGCGCCAACAGAGCGAGGCCGGCGGCGGCGATGCCGGCGATGGCGGCACGCGGTTCGGCGCCGGCGGGTTCGAGATCGCGCTGGCCTCGGCCGGCGGCGCGATCTCCTGCGTCGATACCGTGCTCGCGGGCCGGGCGCGCAACGCCTATGCACTGATCCGCCCTCCCGGGCATCACGCCTCGGCCGAAAGCGGCATGGGGTTCTGCATGCTCAACAACGCGGCCATTGCGGCCCGCCACGCGCAGGCGGCCGGGCTGGAACGCATCGCGATCGTCGATATCGACGTCCACCACGGAAACGGCACCCAGTCGATCTTCTACGAGGACAGCGACGTGCTGACCGTCTCGCTGCATCAGCACGGGCTTTACCCGCAAGAGTCCGGAAAGGTCGAGGAGCGCGGTCTCGGCGATGCCGCGGGGCGCAACATCAACATCCCGCTTCCGCCAGGTGCGGGCCGGGGGGCCTATCTGGAGGCCTTCGCGCACATCGTCCAGCCGGCGGTCCGGGCGCATCGTCCGGACATGATGCTCGTGGCCTGCGGGCTCGATGGCAGTTTCTACGATCCGCTGGCGAGGATGATGCTGACCGGCCGGGGCTACCGCCGGATCGCCGGGATG
>JAUIBJ010000770.1 GCA_030428025.1 Alphaproteobacteria bacterium | reverse complement strand
CGCCCGGCGGGATGCGACGCTCAATCTCGGCAAGGGGCAGGGGCCGATGGTGTTCGACCTGCCCCTGACGCGCGAGGCGATGGCCGATTACCTGGGACTGACGCTGGAGACGGTGAGCCGGCAGATATCGGCGCTGCGGAAGGACGGGGTGATCGAACTGGACGGCAAGCGCCACGTGACTGTGCCCGACTTCAACCGCCTGATGGAAGAGGCGGGCGACGATAGCGACGGCGGCATGCTCGCCTGAAGCGGCGCTTTTCCGGTTCGAGGAAAACGATCGGCCCGCCGCTGGTGATCAGGGGCGGGCCGTTCTGCATCAATGTGCCATCAGCACCGGCACCGTGGCATGTTCCAGCATCGACCGGGTGGCGCCGCCGAAGATGGCCTCGCGGAAGCGCGAGTGCCCATAGGCGCCCATCACCATCATGTCCGCGCTCAAATCGGTGGCGTGGCGGATCAGCACGTCCGACACCTTCGGCAGGGTCTTGGACAGCACGTCGATCTCGACCTTGACGTCGTGCCGGGCGAGATATTGCGACAGTGGCCCGCCGGGATCGGACCGGGTCGGCCCGTGGGTTGGCGGGTCGATCACCGCCACATGCACCACATCGGCCGCCGTCAGCAGCGGCATTGCCGCGCGCACGGCGGACAGCGCCTCGGGGCTTTCGTTCCAGCCGACGACAATACGCTGCGGCTCGGGCTTGGGCTTGCTGCCCTCCGGCACGATCAGCGCGGGTGTGCGACCTTCGAACAGCGCGGCCTCGGTGGCGGGCTCCAGTTCGGCACCGCGCTCTTCGCCATAGGGTTGGGGCAGAATCACGAGGTCGGAAAACCGTGCGCGCGAGGCCACGTGGCGCGCCATGTCGGCCAGTTGGGACACGCCGCGCTCAACGGCCCAGAGCATGCTGTTGCCCTCCAGCCGGGCGCGTACCTTGGCCTCGATCTCCTCGGCGTCCTCCTGCGCCTTGGTGATCGTCTCCTGAAGCACGACGGCGCTGGCGCCGGCGTAATAGTATCCCGTCTGGCTGCGATCGACACCGAGGCAGAGCACATCGAGATGCGCCTGGTGGGCCGCGGCCATCGCCATGGCATGATCCAGCGTTTCATCGACAAGCTTGGCGTCGGTGAGAACGGAAAACAGGCAGTTATATGTCATGTCGGCTCCCTCAGTATGGCCATTCACCCGCAGGTTAGGCGCTAACGTCACGGCGTTCTTTGATGCGTGTCAACTCGGCACGCGCAAAGGGAAATCGAAACCCGGGGTCATTGATGCAGATCAAGGCAGGGCTTTCGCGGTCGCAGCATTACCAGTTCAGTCACAACGCGCCCGCGCGCGATGATTCCATATTGGTCATTGCGTATGCGGACGGAGACGAAGGGACGAAGAGTTATGGCGAACTACATCAAGCTGATCGTGCTTGCCGTCGTCGTGCTGCTGGCACTGATGGCGGCCAATTTCGGGCGCGATCTGGCATATCAGGTCAACGCGGTGACCGTCGCACTGGCGGCTGCCGCGCTGTTCATCTGGGTTCTGCGCCACACCGAAGAGCCGGTGTCGCAAAGGGATCTGTCCGGCGAATACATGGACGGTGTCATCCGCTACGGGGTGATCGCGACGGCACTTTGGGGCGTCGTCGGCTTCCTCGTGGGCACCATCATCGCGTTCCAGCTTGCCTTTCCGCAGCTGAATTTCGAATGGGCGCAAGGATATCTGAACTTCGGGCGCCTTCGGCCGCTGCATACCAGCGCCGTGATCTTCGCCTTCGGCGGCAACGCCCTTCTGTGCACGTCCTTCTATGTCGTCCAGCGCACCAGCGCCGCGCGGCTCTGGGGCGGCAACCTCGCCTGGTTCGTCTTCTGGGGCTACCAACTCGTGATCGTGCTCGCCGCGA
>JAUIBJ010000085.1 GCA_030428025.1 Alphaproteobacteria bacterium | reverse complement strand
TCGAGGCGTTGCGCAAGAAGCTGGCGAACATGACCGACAGCGAGCTGCATCTCAACATTGTCGAGGTGCGCAAGCCGGAACTGGACGCCGCATTGGTGGGCGAGAGCATCGCTCAGCAGCTCGAGCGCCGGGTCAGCTTCCGCCGGGCGATGAAGCGGGCCGTGCAGAACGCCATGCGCATGGGCGCGCTCGGTATCCGGGTAAACGTGTCGGGCCGTCTCGGTGGTGCCGAAATCGCCCGCACCGAGTGGTACCGCGAAGGCCGCGTTCCGCTTCACACGCTGCGCGCCGATATCGATTATGCCAATGCCGAGGCCTCCACCCCCTATGGCATCATCGGCATCAAAGTCTGGATCTTCAAGGGCGAGATCATGGAGCATGATCCCTCCGCCCGCGACCGCAAGGCCCAGGAACTTCAGGATGGTCCCGCGCCCCGTGGCGCCGGCGGCCGCCGCTGAGGAGGGTAAATAGATGCTGCAACCAAAGCGCACCAAATTCCGCAAGATGTTCAAGGGCCGGATCAAGGGCGAAGCGAAGGGCGGGTCCGACCTGAACTTTGGCACCTACGGTCTCAAGGCCACCCAGCCCGAGCGCATCACCGCGCGCCAGATCGAGGCCGCCCGGCGGGCCATGACGCGTCACATGAAACGTCAGGGCCGCGTCTGGATCCGGATCTTCCCCGACACCCCCGTAACCTCGAAGCCCACCGAGGTGCGGATGGGCAAGGGCAAGGGCTCGGTCGATTTCTGGGCCGCCAAGGTCAAGCCCGGCCGGGTGATGTTCGAGATCGACGGCGTCAGCGAAGGCATCGCGATGGAGGCCCTGCGCCTTGCCGCGATGAAGCTTCCGATCAAGACCCGGGTCGTGGTCCGCGAGGACTGGTGACACTGGGGTAAAACCCTGCCCTACGATATCGAAACCCCCGTCGAGCGATCGGCGGGGTTTTTGTTTGCTGGCGGTCGACGGGTGCTACGCGCGGCGTGCCGGCCGGGCGCGGGGTTGGTGCACTGAAGCGCACCCTACGCGATCCGCACCGCCACCTGCTGGTGTTCATGATTGTACGTCAGGTATTCGTAACCCAGCCCCCGCGCCGCCACGAATTCCTGAAACGCCTTGAATTCCCCCTCTTCCCAGCCGCTGTAATTAAAATATTCGTCGAAGACGATGACCGTTCCGGAAACGATGCGGTCGGCCAGATTGTCGAAGATCGTTCTGGCCGAACTGTAGAGATCGCTGTCGACATGCAGATAGGCCACCGGCTGTGGCGGGTCGGGCAAAGCGGCCAGAAACCCCGGCAGGGTATCTTCGAACAGCCCCACATGCAGCGTGACATTCTCCGGCACCTCCGGCATTGCCGCGCGGGAAAACTTCGCTTCGGGAAACCCGTCCCGCCAAGGCTCCGGCAGGCCGTCGAAGCTGTCGAATCCGTGCAGATGCCAGTCGCGCTGTTCTGCGATATAGCGAGTCGTGCGCGCCTTGTAGACGCCGAATTCCAGCACCAGACCGTCGAGCCTGACCTGTTCGATCGCCACGTCGTGCACCGCCCGCCAGCGGCTGACCGACTGCACGGTATACATGTGCTTGCGGACATAGGCGGCTGTGCTGCGGGTGGCTTCCTGCTGGAGTGCGAGATCGATGTCGGAAATGGCGGAACGGTAGAGCGTCAGCGCCCGCGCCTTGCGGCGGGCGCGGAGGCGGTCGATCCATCCGGCCATGTGCTGTCTCCTGTCCCGGGGCCCGTTCGCGACGACTATCCCGCATGGGCGTACAAATCTCAAACGGCGATTGACCTCTCGCGCCGGGACGCGAGGTGGGCTAATGGGGGCATATGCCACAGATCGACTCGCTTTTCGTCACCCGCCTCTATCGTGCCGCGCTCAATGAGCACGGCCACGCCATCGATGCCGAGGAACTGGAGGCGTCCTGCTATTCCATCGCCGAGGATGACGAGGCGGGGCAGACTTGGTGCGACGAGAACGGCTATCCCGGCTATACCTCCTACGCCTCGCTGACCGACCTGCCCTGGCGGTTTCCGATCTTCGCGGATGTGGTCAAGGCGCTGGATGCGCATGTGGCGGCCTTTGCCGAGGATCTGGAGTTCGACCTAGACGGGCGTGAATTGAAGCTGGAGGATATCTGGATCAATATTTTGCCCGAGGGGGGCAGTCATGGCAGCCATATCCACCCCCATTCGGTGATCTCCGGAACCACCTATGTGGCCATGCCGGGCGGAACGTCGGCGCTGAAGCTGGAAGATCCGCGCCTCGCAAGGATGATGGCCGCACCCGCGCGGAAAAAGGACGCGCGGCGGGATTTGCGCACCTTCATCTACGAGACGCCGAAAGTGGGCGACGTGCTGCTCTGGGAAAGCTGGCTGCGCCACGAGGTGCCGGCGAACATGGCCGAGGACGACCGGATTTCAGTGAGTTTCAACTACGGCTGGGGATAGGCGGGAAAGGGCGGCCTCCGCCGATTCCGCGGGCCCTTTTCACGCCCATCTCGCAGACGGGATTTCTGTAGCGACGGCCGGAATCGTCGCTGTCGACCGGAGCGGGCGGAGGGGTGCATGCGTCTCATTCCCGGAGCAACCGCGCGAAGAAACCTCTGCGCCTTTGATCTGTGTCAATGAAAGTGACACACAAAGTGTAAATCTAAGTTTACACAATGGGAGGTCAAAATGCGCATTCTGTTCGTGCATCCGAATTATCGTTCCGGCGGTGCTGAAATCGCGGGAACCTGGCCGCCGGCCTGGGTCGCATATCTGACCGGGCATCTGCGGCAGGCAGGTCTTGACGACATTCACTTCATCGACGCCATGACGGATGGACTGTCCGATGAGGAACTGGCCCGTCGAATGAAAGCGCTCGCGCCCGATGTCGTCGGCGTCACCGCGATCACCCCTTCGATCTATCGCGCCGAAGATGTGCTGAAAACCGCACGCGATGTCGTGCCCAACGCGGTGCGGGTGATGGGCGGGGTGCATGCGACCTTCATGTACAAGCAGGTTCTGTCGGAAGCGCCTTGGGTCGATGTGATCGTCCGTGGCGAGGGGGAGGAGATCTGCACGGCGCTGATGCTGGCCATCCAGGAGGGCCGTTGGCCTGCGGACCGGCACAGGATTGCGGGGCTGGCCTTCCGCGACGGGGAGGAGATCGTGGCCACTCCTGCCGCCTCGACCGTCAAGGACCTTTCCCGGATCAAGCCGGACTGGTCCGTGCTGGAATGGTCGAAATACATCTATATCCCGCTCGGCACGCGCGTTGCGATCCCCAACCTTGCGCGCGGCTGTCCGTTCACCTGTTCCTTCTGCAGCCAGTGGAAATTCTGGCGCGATTACCGCGTGCGCGACCCCAAGGATGTGGTGGATGAAATCGAGGATCTGGTTGAAAACCATGGTGTCGGTTTCTTCATTCTCGCCGACGAGGAACCCACCATAAACAAGAAGAAGTTCGTTGCCTTCTGTCAGGAACTGATTGATCGCGATCTGCCCGCCCGTGTCAAATGGGGGATCAACACCCGCGTCACCGACATCTACCGTGATCGCGAATTGCTGGGCTTCTACCGGCAGGCGGGGCTGGTGCATGTCTCGCTTGGGACCGAGGCGGCGGCGCAGATGAAGCTCGACACCTTCAACAAGGAAACCAAAGTCGAGGAGAACAAGACGGCGATCCGGCTTCTGCGCGAGGCCGACATTCTGGTAGAAGCGCAGTTCATCGTGGGCCTCGACAACGAGACGCCCGAAACGCTGGAAGAGACCTACCGCATGGCATGGGACTGGCAGCCCGATCTAGCGAACTGGTCCATGTACACGCCTTGGCCCTTCACGCCGCTGTTTCAGGAACTGAAGGACCAGGTCGAGATCTACGACTTCTCGAAATACAATTTCGTGACTCCGATCATGAAGCCCGCATCCATGGAGCGGGGCGAATTGCTCGATGGCGTGATGAACAACTATCGCCGCTTCTACAGCAGGAAGGCGCTGTTCCATTACCCGTGGCGCGGAACGGGCTTTCGGCGCCGCTATCTGCTCGGCTGCCTTTATGCCTTCCTGAAGGCCGGGTTCCAGCGCACCTTCTATGATCTGGGCAAGGCGGGTTACTGGGGACCGCAGACGAGGAAGTCGGTGGATTTCCATTTCGACGAGACCCGGCAACTGGCGGAAGCGCAGCTGGACGACTGGGAGGCCGCCGCGGACAAGGCCGCAAGGGCGAAGGAGCGGCGCGAGGCCGTAAAGGCACAGACGCTGGAGCGCAAGCGCGCATTCAGGATGCCGAACGGCGCCGAAATCAGGGCGTGCGGCGGCGGCGACCGGCAAATGGAGGACGTCTGAGGACATCAACCTGCCGTCGGGACGGATCGGTCCCAATGCCATTCTTCAGATGTTGCCGGTGATCGACCGGGTTTTTGGCCCGGACAGGTGCAGCCGCACGCTTGCCGCGGCGGGCCTCTCCGAAATCCCCGACGGGCGGTCGATGATCCCCGAGACGGAGGCCGCCCGGTTGCACCGACAGCTTCGGGCAGAGGCCCCCCGACTGGCCCCGCGCATTGCGGCCGATGCAGGGTTCGCGACGGCGGATTACATTCTGGCCAACAGGATCCCGTGGCCTGCGCAACTGGTCCTGAAGGCGCTGCCGGCGGGCCCGTCGGCGCGGCTGCTGTCCCGGGCGATCGCACAGCATGCCTGGACCTTCGCCGGATCGGGCGTTTTCCACGTCGTGGATTGCTGGACGTTCGAACTCGAAAACAACCCGTTGATCCTGGGCGAAAGAAGCGGGGAATGTCTTTGCCACTGGCACGCCGCGGTATTCGAGGGACTCTACAGAGCGCTCGTCTCTCCGAGATGCAGATGCGAGGAAACGCGCTGCGGTGCGCAGGGTTTCGGAAACCGGTGCTGTTTCCGGATGCACCGCTGATCCGGACAGGCGGTGACAGGCGGCGTCCGCATGGCGGCCCGGCAGGGGCGACGCCCCCGCCGACGATCGGCGGAGGCCCCTGTTGCCAGCGTGGGGAAGCGTTGTCAGTTCGCCAGCTCTTCCGGCGACTTGTCGGCGATGCCGAGCCAGTTGGTATCGGCCTTCTCGATGAAGTTGGCCTGATCGCCCTGCCACTTCTGGTGGATCTCCTCCGACAGGTTCAGGAAAAGCTCGCCATCGACGATCTTCCATTGGGTCGGGTCGCCGTCGAACTTGAAACCCATGGCGGTTCCGAAGGCGCAGAAGCCCCCGTATTGCGGCAGATAGGCCGCCGGATCGGCCTCGAATGCCGCCTTGTGGTCCTGGCTGGTAAAGCGGTAGGTGGCGCCGTCATGAATGGCGGTGATCTTGTAGCTGCCCTTGGACGGGGCGCCGTCGGTGAAATAGGCGACCGGATCGTAGCCTTGCAGGGCGAGGCCCGTGGTGGAGGTGTTGACGTCAACGCCGGCGGCCAGTGTGGAGGTGGCCAGCGCAACGGACAGCGCCACGCTGGAGAGGAGGGTCTTGACTGCGTTCATGGATCGGACTTTCCAGTTTTCGGGCCGGGCGGCAGGCCGCGCCGGCAGTTTCGGGGTCTGAACATTCAGGGCAAGGGCGCCTTGAATGAGCGGTCATCTGGGCATGGGGCCCGATCCGCGCAAATCAATTGGGTGTGACGCAGCGTGAAGATGGGGGCGGGGCGGATGCCGGCAAAGGGACACGCATCCGGCCTTGACTTCGGTTAAGTCGACCCGCTTCCGGGGGTTGTAGGAAGGCCCATGAGGGGGCGGGCCGCGGCGTGGATGATTCCGGCGGCAGAAAGGAGGCGCCTTGAGATATCGGATCGTTCCGTGGCTCGCCTGCCTGCTCTGCGCGGCATTTGCCGCGCAAGCCCAACAGGCCGATCCGCATCTTGTCTACGAGCGGAAATGCGGCACCTGCCATGCGGCCCATGCCGGCGATTTCGTGTGGGAGGCCCTGACGGAAACCGGCGACGGGCTGGCGGGCCGCGTCTCGGGGCGCCCGGTGCGCGATATGCTGTTGCGAGGACACGGCGGTCTGACCGCGCCAGAGATCGACAGCTTGCTCGAACAGTTCGCGCGGATCAGGCAATCCGGCCAACTTTTCCGCCGGAAATGCGTGATCTGTCATGACAGCGCGGTGCAGCTGGCCCGCCGCGAGCTGGCCCTGGACGGCGACAGGCTGGTGGGCCGCTATACCGGCCGCGACATCGCGGCGTTCCTGATTGGTCACGGTCGGCTGGACCGTTCGGAGGTGACCGACATGATTGCGATATTGCGGCGGGCCCTGGACACCCGGGCGCCGGCGGAGTGAAGAAGCCGGAAAACCGGGCGGTTTTTCCCTTGCCCTCTCCGGCGGCCTCCCTTATAGAGCGTCAATCCGCGAGCCCCGGGGTATCCCCGGGATTCGCTTTTTTGCAATTCATCCACCGGGCCCACAGGTGACCCTGAAGCAACCGTCAGGGGCCGACCGGTGTTTTGAGAGAAGGACGAAGGCGACATGAACGCTGCAGAGCTGCGTGACAAAACGCCCGATCAGCTGCGCGAGCAACTGGTCAATCTGAAGAAAGAGCAGTTCAACCTGCGCTTTCAGGCCGCGACCGGCCAGCTTGAGAACCCCGCACGGATGAAAACGGTGCGCCGCGACGTGGCGCGCGTTCTGACCGTGCTGAACGAAAAAGCCGGCGATGCGTCGTCTGACGCGGCCGCGGAATAAGGAGGCCACCCATGCCCAAGCGTATCCTGCAAGGCGTCGTGACCTCCGATGCGAACGCGCAAACCGTGACAGTCTCGGTCGAGCGCCGCTTCAAGCACCCGGTGCTGCAGAAGACCATCCGTAAGTCCAAGAAGTATCGGGCTCACGACGAGAACAACACCTACAAGGTGGGCGATTCCGTGCGCATCATCGAATGCGCCCCGAAATCGAAGACCAAACGCTGGGAGGTGCTGGAGGCGTAAGCCCGACGCACATTCCGGTTTGAGCGAAACCCTGGGGTCGTTACCCCAAAGGTCGGGAGAAACCTAAATGATCCAGATGCAGACCAATCTGGATGTGGCTGACAATTCCGGTGCCCGGAAGGTTCAGTGCATCAAGGTCCTGGGTGGTTCCAAGCGCAAATACGCCTCCGTCGGCGACGTGATCGTCGTTTCGGTGAAGGAAGCCATCCCCCGCGGCCGTGTGAAGAAGGGCGACGTGCGCAAGGCCGTCGTCGTGCGCACCGCCAAGGAAATCCGCCGTGAAGACGGCACCGCGATCCGCTTCGACCGCAACGCCGCCGTGATCCTGAACAATGCAGGCGACCCGATCGGCACCCGCATCTTCGGGCCGGTTGTGCGCGAACTGCGCGCGAAGAACTACATGAAAATCATCTCGCTCGCCCCGGAGGTGCTGTAAGATGGCTGCGAAACTGAAGAAGGGCGACAAGGTCGTCGTGATCGCCGGGCGCGACAAGGGTAAGGAAGGCACCATTTCTTCCGTCGACCCCGCCGCCGGCAAGGCCGTCGTCGACGGCATCAACATGGCCATCCGCCACACCCGCCAGAGCCAGACCAGCCAGGGCGGCCGCCTGCCCAAGGCGCTGCCGATCGATCTTTCGAACCTGGCGATCGTCGACAAGAACGGTAAGCCCAGCCGGGTCGGCTTCCGAATGGAAGACGGCAAGAAGGTGCGCTTTGCCAAGACTACGGGGGATGCGATCGATGCTTGACGCCGAAACCTATATCCCGCGCCTGCGCCAGCAGTACCGCGACGTCATCCGCCCCGCGCTGAAGGAAGAATTCGGCTATACCAACGAGATGCAGATCCCTGCACTCGAGAAGATCGTGCTGAACATCGGCTGCGGAGCCGAGGCGGTGAAGGACAGCAAGAAGGCCAAATCGGCGCAGGAGGATCTGACCATGATCGCCGGCCAGCGCGCCGTGGTGACCAAGGCCAAGAAATCCATCGCCGGCTTCCGGGTCCGCGAGGGCATGCCGCTGGGCGCCAAGGTGACCCTGCGCAACATGCGGATGTACGAATTCCTCGACCGGCTGGTCACCATCGCCATGCCCCGCATCCGCGACTTCCGCGGCGTGTCGGGCAAATCCTTCGACGGCCGCGGCAACTATGCGCTGGGCATCAAGGAACACATCGTCTTTCCCGAGATCGAGTACGACAAGGTCGACGAGGTCTGGGGGATCGACATCATCATCGCAACCACGGCGAAGACCGACGCTGAAGCCAAGGCGCTGTTGAAGCATTTCAACATGCCGTTCAACAGCTAAGCCGGGAGGATTTTGACATGGCCAAGAAAGCAATGGTCGAACGCGAGAAGAAGCGCCAGCGCCTGGTGAAGAAATACGCCTCCAAGCGGGCCGCGCTGAAAGAGATCATCAACGACGAGTCGAAGCCGATGGAAGAGCGGTTCCGCGCTTCCCTGAAGCTGGCAGAACTGCCCCGCAACAGCTCGGCGACCCGTCTTCACAACCGCTGCCAGCTCACCGGCCGGCCGCATGCCTATTACCGGAAACTGAAAGTCAGCCGGATCGCCCTGCGCGATCTCGGGTCTGCCGGCCAGATGCCCGGTGTGGTCAAGTCGAGCTGGTAAGGAGGGTATGAAATGAACGATCCTATCGGCGATATGCTGGCCCGTATCCGCAACGCGGGTATGCGCGGCAAGTCCACGGTTCTGGTGCCGGCCTCGAAGATGCGCGTCCGAGTGCTCGACGTTCTGGCCGACGAGGGCTATATCCGCGGCTACGAAAACGCCACCGACAGCCGCGGTCACCCCGCGATCGAGGTCAGCCTGAAATATTTCGAAGGCGCCCCCGCCATCCGCCAGATGAAGCGGGTCTCCAAGCCCGGTCGTCGGGTCTATATGGGCGTCAAGGACATTCCCTCGGTCCGTCAGGGCCTGGGCGTGTCGATTGTCTCCACCCCCAAGGGTGTGATGTCGGACGCAAACGCACGCGCGGCCAATGTTGGCGGCGAAGTGCTCTGCACCGTATTCTGAGGAGGCTCAACTCATGTCTCGTATCGGCAAACAGCCCGTGGCCCTTCCCGACGGTGTCACCGCCACCCTGAACGGCCAGACCGTCGAGGTGAAAGGCCCGAAGCAGACCAAGAGCTTCACCTTCACCGACGATGTCACCATCGCGATCGAAGACGGCCAGATCACCGTTGCTCCGCGCGGGAAGTCCAAGCGCGCGCGCCAGCAATGGGGCATGACCCGCACGGTCATCGCCAACATGGTCTACGGCTCGAAAGACCCCTTCAAGAAGGAACTGGCAATCCAGGGCGTCGGTTACCGGGCGCAGGTTCAGGGCAATGTCCTGAAGCTCAACCTCGGACTCAGCCATGACGTCGATTTCCCGATCCCGGAAGGTATAACGATCACGGCGCCGAAGCCCACCGAACTGGTGGTCGAGGGCCATGACAAGCAGCTCGTCGGCGAGGTCGCGGCCAATATCCGCGAC
>JAUIBJ010000769.1 GCA_030428025.1 Alphaproteobacteria bacterium | reverse complement strand
TGAGCGCGCCGAGGCCGGAGCCCTTGCCGGTGCCCTCGTCGCAGAAGACCGCCAGCTGGACTGGCGCCTCCTGCATGCCCGAAAGCTTCATGCCGCTGTAAAGCTTCGCCCGCTCGCCGGAATAGCCGTCGAGCGCCTGCGCGTTGGCATCAAGGAAATTGGCGAGCGCGGCGGCGCGGGCACCGTGGCTGTCCACACACACGATGCGCCACGGCTCGGACAGCCCCACGGAGGGGGCGTAAAGAAATGTGTCGAGGCACTGCCGGAGCAGCGCCTCGTCCACCGGATCGGTGCGGAAGCGGCGCACATCCCGCCGCCACCGCATCAGGTCGATCAGGTCGGACTGGAAGTCTGGTGTGAAACGCGACATTCCAGCGTCCGCCCGTCTCAGTCCTCGGCCGGGGCTTCCTCGGCCGGAGCATTGGCGGCCTCGGCGGCGGCACGCGCCTTCTCGGCCTTCTCCTCTACGCGCTCCTGCGCCTTCTTGCCCGGCGTGCCCTTATGAGGGTTGGCACGCTCTTTCTTCTCCAGAATGCCAGCAGCTTCGAGGAAGCGGGAAATCCGGTCGGTCGGCTGCGCGCCCTGATCGAGCCAGTGCTTGACACGCTCGATGTTCATCTTCACCCGCTCCTCGCTGTCCTTCGGCAATAGCGGGTTGTACGTGCCCAGCTTCTCGATGAAGCGGCCGTCGCGCGGCATGCGCGAGTCGGCGGCGACGATCGAATAATGGGGGCGTTTCTTGCTGCCACCACGGGCAAGGCGGATTTTCATGGCCATTTGGTTTCTCCTTTGAATGGCGGGTCCGGTGCGCTGACGCGCACCCTACGATTGGTGCCGCTGGTGATGCCGGATCACTTCGGCGATGATGAAGTTCAGGAACTTCTTGGCGAATTCCGGGTCGAGATCGGCCCGCCTCGCCAGGTCTTCGAGCCGTGCGATCTGGGCCGCCTCGCGGGCGGGATCGGACGGGGGAAGGTCGTGTTCGGCCTTGAGCTTGCCAACCGCCTGGGTGTGCTTGAACCGTTCGCCAAGCGTATAGACAAGAATGGCATCCAGCCGGTCGATGCTTTCGCGGTGCTCTTTCAGAAGGGCGGCGGCGCGTTGCGTGTCGTCAGTCAATGGGCATCCCCTTCGGTTTGAAGAGCGGGTCGCAGTAATGGCTGATTTCCAACTCGATCCCGTCGAGGATCTGGCCGGATTTCAGGCGCTCGGGGCTGGGGTGTCGGTAGACCGCGTCGTTGCCATCGATCGTCGCCGCATCCTTGTCCTTTACCGCGCCCAGCCTCTCGGCCAGGCGGATCGAGTCGAGGTTTTTCGGGTCGATATAGCTGACCGCGCTCTCCCAGCCGAGGTGGGAATACAGGTATTTGCGCACCGCATGGGTGGCTTCCAGCGCATAGCCGTGGCCGGACTTGTCGGGCCAGATGATCCAGGCGATCTCGCGCTCGGGCCAAGCGGCCGGATACCAGCCGCCGGCCATGCCGTAGGTTTCGTCGGTCTGCCGGTCGTGGATCATCCACATGCCATAGCCGCGGATGTTCCAGTGGCCGATCTCGGCGGCGTAGAGCATCCAGGTCTCATAGGGGTTGAGCGGCCCGCCCATGAAGCGCGAGCGGTAGGAGGCGAAGGTCGCCTTGAAATTGGGGTAGTCCTGCGGCTCGGGGCCGCGCAGAACCAGCCGGCGGGTCTCCAGGACTGGGATGTTGAATGCGGACATGTCAGCGGCCCTCCGGCGAAGAATGGCGATAGACGCGGCACGCGTCGTCATCGGAAAGCGCCGCTTCGGCGGCCGGGTCGCGCCGGGCGCCCAGCCGTTCGGCCAGCGCAGCGGAGCGGGTGTTGGCGCAATCGATATAGCTGACCAGCGACGACAGCCCGAGCGGACCGAAGGCCTGCGC
>JAUIBJ010000084.1 GCA_030428025.1 Alphaproteobacteria bacterium | reverse complement strand
GGCCGGCCCAGCCCGTGACGCAGGCAAAACCCGATCACCAAAAGGCTCACCATCAGCCAGGCCCCGCCCCAGAACAGGGTTGGGCCGGCAAACTCTTCCGCCAGCATCCGTGCGTCGGATTGCAGATGCGCCCGCGCGATCGTGTCGCTGAAGATATCGAGCGGCACATAGATCATGCTGGCCAGCCCGATCACCCGCAGCACAAGGTCGTTCGCGTCCCGCCGCAGATAGCGCGCCGCCCCGATCATCAACAGTCCGCTCGCCACGCCGAACCCGATGGCGAAGGCGCTGCGCAGATAAAGCACGGTCGCCGCCAGCAGCACGACACCCAGCCCGCCCAGAACCGCCCGGTCCCAGGTCGTTCGTACCGCCGCCAGAAACAGCGCCACGCCAATCAGCAGCGAACCCAGATATCCCGCGCTCAGGATCACGAAACGCGCCCCTCCGCGCGAGGTCACCATGCCGCCCTGCCGCGGATCGATGCTCATGTCCACCACCGACCCACCGGTCAAAAGGGTGGCGGCGGCGTGCGAAAGCTCGTGCAGGAAAACCACCAGGATCTTCAGGGGCAGCACCGCCGGCGTAGGCCAAAGCGCCGCGATCAGCGCGGTCAACGCGATCAACTGCCAGTGCCCCCTGACGAACCCTATGCCGGCCCCGAGCCTCAGCGCGCGCCCAGCCCCATCTGCATCAGCGTCCTGCGCACCGGCGCCAGCGAATAGATCGCGTTCAGCCCCATCGCGCGCGCGTCCCGCAGCGGCCGGGCCGCGACCATCGAGGTCCGGTTCAGCAGGTCGATCCCCGCAACCCGCAGCGTGACTTCCCCGTGGCGCCGGCGGTGATAGGTGTCCAGCATCGCCCGGTCGCCCAGCCGCTCGGGCGCCGCCCGCGCCAGATCCAGCAAAACGCGCATGTCGCCCAGCGACATGTTCAGCCCCTGCGCGCCGATCGGCGGCACCACATGCGCGGCCTCGGCCACCAGCGCCACGCGCTCGGCCGCCATCCGTTCGGCCACCTGAGAAATGATCGGCCAGATCGTGCGCCGCGAGGCCAGCTTCAGCGGCCCGAACAGCAGGCAGGACCGCGCGTTCATCTCCGCCTCGAACTCGGCCTCGGGCAGCGCTTTCAGCCGCATCGCCTCCGGCCCCCGTTCCATCCAGACGATGGCGGAGGATGGCAGGCCACGATAGTCCGGCAGCGGCACCAGCGTGAAGGGCCCGCCCGTGCGGTGGATCTCGGTCGAGACGTTTTCATGCGGGATCGGATGGGTGACGGCGAAGGCCAGCGCCTTCTGGCCATAGCGGGTGGTCTTTACCGGCACACCCGCCGCCGCGCGCATCGGCGAGGCGCGCCCGTCGGCGGCGATCACAAGCTGGCAGGTCAGCCGCGTGCCGTCGCTCAGCCCGACGCGCGCCTCGCCCTCGCGGGTAAAGAGGCGCTCGGCCGCCACGCCGGGGCGGAAACTGACACGGTCGAGTTCGGCCAGCCGGGCCAGCATTTCGCGCCGCAAGAGCCAGTTGGGCAGGTTCCAGCCGAAGGGCTCGGCCGAGATGTCGGCCGCGTCGAATTCCTTGACGATCCTCGGCTCGGGCTCCGCCCCGCCCGCATCGACGATGCGCATGACCTGCAGAGGCGCCGCATGGGGGGCCAACCGCGCCCAAAGCCCGGCACCCTCCAGCAGCGTCCGCGCCGGCTGCAGGAATGCAGTGGTGCGCAGGTCGGAGCCTTCGGCATCGCGCTCGGTCACCGGCGGGGCGGGATCGACGCAAACGACCTCGAACCCGGCCTCACCGAAGACACAGGCCGCCGTCAACCCTGCAATGCCGCCCCCAGAAACCACGATGTCGCAATCGAACCCTCTCATCGCTTCGCCCTCCTGGCGCGCAGCATAGGCCCCGGCCCCGGGCGCCACCAGCCCGAACCGGTCAGATGCGCGAGATGATCAGCAGAATCGTCCACACCACCGGCACCATCGCCAGCGCGGGAATGTAAAGCCCGGGGATGCCCCAGATCGCCACGCTCGCGCCCCATGCCGCGATGAGCGCCAGCAGGGTGACGAGGATCTTCGCCTCGAGCGCGGTTTGCCTTTCGCTCTCGCTGCGCTCTGACGCGGGGATGTCGGAGGAACGGATGTCTGTTGCGGTCATTTTCTGCGCCTTTCCATGTCCATGTCGCAGGGCACAGATAGGCCTGCGCGCCCCGCCTCAAACGCGCATTTCGCCGCAGCGCGGCAACCGGTCACAGCAGCCGGGCGAGAAACCCGCTCAGGTCGTCCGTATGGTGGTGGATATGGTCGGCCGCGTGCCGTTCGGGGGCCACATGCACCGTCCGCATCCCCATCGCATGCGGCGCGGCCAGGTTGCGCGGGTCGTCCTCGAACATCGCCGCGACCTCTGCACGCACACCGTCGAGGGCGAAAATCGCGTCGAAGGCGGCGCGCTCGGGCTTTGGCTGAAAGCCTGCATGCTCGATGCCGTAGATCGCGTCGAAGACATCCCCCAGCCCGCGCTTTTCCACCACCCTCTGCGCGTAGGGCGCGCAGCCGTTTGTATAGACGATCTTGCGCCCCGGCAGGTCGCGGATGCGCGCCTCGAGATCGGCATCGGCCTCCAGATGATCGAGCGAGATGTCGTGAACATGGGTCAGGTAGGGCCCCGGATCGACCGCATGCTCGCGCATGAGCCCCGCCAGCGTGGTGCCATGCTCGGCCCAGTACTTCCGCCGCAGCCGGTCGGCCTCGGCCCGGTCCACGGCCAGAGCCTCCATAACGAACTGCGTCATCCGCACCTCGATCTGATCGAACAGGCGCGCCTGCGGCGGGTAAAGCGTGTTGTCGAGGTCGAAGACCCAGGCCTCGACATGGGCGAAATGCTGTTTCGGCATGGCGCGATGCTAGTCGCCTGTGACAAGATGCGCAACGGCGAGGGTTGATCGCGCGGGTTGGGCCCGCATAGTCTCGCGCCCATAACAAGAAGATAACAACAGGGACGACACGCGTCATGAAACCGCCGATCAAGGACGCCTATACGCTGATTCTCGAAGCCATCGACATGGGCGTCTACAAACCGGGCGACCGGCTGGTCGAGAGCGATCTGGCGGAACGGTTCGGAGTGTCGCGCACGCCAATCCGCGAGGCGCTTCAGCGGCTGGAGACGCAATCGCTGCTCACCCGCGACGGGCGCAGCCTGATCGTTGCCTCGCTCGACCACAACCAGTTGGCCGAGCTTTACGTGGTCCGTGCAGAGCTTGAGGGGCTGGCGGCCAGCCTCGCGGCGCGGCATGCCACCGAGGAAGAGGTGCGCGTGCTGCGTGACATGGTCGAGGAGGATCGCAAGCTTCTGGGCGATCCGCAGGCCATGGCCCGCGCCAACCGGCGGTTTCACAAGCAGATCCACCTGGCCTCGCATAACCGCTTTCTGGTTCAGCAACTCGATCTGGTGCACCGGTCGATGGCGCTGATGGCCACCACCTCGCTGGCGGCCGTGGGCCGCGACGAGGATGCCCTGCGCGAGCATGACGCCATCGTCTCCGCGATCGAGACCCGCGACGCCGACACCGCCGGAGAGGCGCTGCGCGCGCATATCTCCAAGGCCTTCGTGACGCGGCTGAAGCTCGATTCAGGAGAGGTCGAGAGCACCGTCTGAGCCCCTCCGCGCCGGCGCCGGCGCACTGGCGGCACCCAGCGAGAGCCCGTGGCGCGTCTTGTCCCAGAAAAAGGGCTTCAGAACCAGTTCATACAACGCCTTGTAGGCAGCCACCGCGCCCAACGGGGCATAGAAATGCATCGTCGGCGCCCAGGCCAGAAGGTGCCGGTGTCGCGCGCCGCTGACGGCGTAGAGGTGGATGGCGAGATTCAGGATCTCGATGGTCAGGAAAAGCGAGCCCAGCACACGCATCGCCTCGCGCGGTACGTAGGGGTCGAACGGGTGCGGCAATCCCAGCAGCACCAGCCAGAACGACCACAGCACCGGCGCCAGAAACACCTGCGACAGCGCGGCCACGAAATGCGCCTGAAAGCCCAGGAACTTCCAGGTTCCGAGCTGCCGCCAGAGCAGCCGGGGCCGGCGCATATGCACCAGATAGGTGGTCATGTAGCCCTTGAGCCAGCGCGAACGCTGCTTGATCCAGGCCCAGGGCAGGCAGTTGGCCTCCTCGTCGGTCACGGTGGGCACCATCTCGGTCCGGTAGCCGTGGCGCGCGAGGCGGAAGCCCAGATCGGCATCCTCGGTAACGTTGTGCGAGTCCCAGCCGCCCAGCCGTTCCAGCGCCGCGCGGCGGAAGAACAGCGTCGTGCCGCCCAGCGGTATGGCCAGACCCATCCGCGCAAGACCCGGCAGCATCACCCGGAACCAGGCGGCGTATTCGACGGTAAAGCAGCGCGCCAGCCAGTTCTGCCGGGGATTGTAATAGTCAAGATAGCCCTGCAGGCACACCACATCGGGTGGGGCGGCCTGAAAGCTGCGCGCCACCTGCGCGATCTGGTCGGGCTCGGGCGCGTCCTCGGCATCGTAGATACCGATGATGTCGCCCTCACAGAAATCGAGCGCATAGTTCATCGCCCGCGGCTTGGTGCGCGGGGCGCCGTCGGGCACCACCACCGCCCGGATCCAGGGTGGCAGGTCGATGCCGGCAAGGGTGCGACGGGTCTGGTCGTCTTCCTCTTCCAGCACAAGGATGACGTCGAGCAGGCATTTGGGATAGGTGAGCCGGGTGAGCCGGGCCACCAGCGCGTGCAGGATCTCGGTTTCGCGGAAAAGCGGCACGAGAATGGAAACCTTCGGCAAGGGGGCGGCGTCGGCCACGGCCATGGGCCGTTCGGTCACCGGGCCGCCGGCCAGCCTTGTGGCAAAGGCCGCGGTCTTGAACAGGGCCGAGACCAACAGGGTGGCGATGGCCCAGACGGCCAGGGCAGCAAAGAGGGCATTCGGATAGAGGAACGTCACCGCCGCCAGCGCCAGCAGGGCCGCAACGACCCCGCCGATCCGCCAATGCCGTGCACGGCCCCAGCCGCGGCAGCTTTCGATGTCCGGAACCCGCGCGACCATCGCCTCGGTCAGGCGGTCGCGGTGCAAGGCCGCGATCCGGTCCTGCACCACGATGCGGGGGGCCCAGAGCACACGGGCCCGGCCGAACACCTCCGGAAGCTCGGGCAGCAGCGCCGCGCGGCCCTGCGGATCGGCACAGATCAGCGCCGGCGAGCCATCGCGGTCGGTGACCGGAAGGACCGCGTGACGCAACAGATCCTGCGGTGCGGTGGCCACCTCGATCGGCTCCAGCTCGGCCAGATCGGAGGCGCAGAGCTGGCGCGACTTGAACTGCCTTGCATGGGCGTCGAGCAGGTCGTCCTGCGAAACCAGCCCTTCGGCCAAGAGAATACGGTCGATGCTGGCGTCGCAGCTTTGCTGGACCGCGCGGGCCAGCCGCATGTCCGACGCGCTGACGGTGCCCCTCCGGACGAGATCGCGGTCGAGCGCCTCTTCCGCGCCGGCCGGCGACGGGGCCGGCGGCCCCAGCTGCCGCAGCTCGGAAATCCCCATGCCTTACCCTTCTTCATTTCCCCACCGTCCAGCATGGGTGGACATGGTTAATGAAGGGTAAACAATCCGTTAACAGGAGGTTACCTGACCTCCTCAGCGCTCCATCGAGGCGGCGAAACGCTCGAAGAGATAGAAGCTGTCCTGCGGTCCCGGGCTGGCTTCAGGGTGGTGCTGCACCGAAAAGACCGGCCGGCCCTCCATGCGGATGCCGCAATTGGAGCCGTCGAAGAGCGAGACATGCGTCTGCCGCACCCCCTCGGGCAGGCTTTGCGCATCGACCGCAAAGCCATGGTTCATCGAGGTAATCTCGACCTTGCCGGTCTCCAGCTCCTTCACCGGGTGGTTGGCCCCATGATGGCCGTGGTTCATCTTCACCGTCTTGCCGCCCAGAGCCAGAGCCAGCATCTGGTGGCCGAGGCAAATGCCGAACAAGGGCAGGCCCTTGTCGATCACACCCCGGATCATCGGCACGGCGTATTCGCCCGTCGCCGCCGGGTCGCCCGGCCCGTTCGACAGGAACACCCCGTCGGGGTTCTGGGCCAGCACGTCCTCGGCAGTGGTGGTGGCGGGCATCACCGTCACCTCGCAGCCGACGCTGGCCAGACAGCGCAGGATGTTGCGCTTGGCGCCGTAATCGACGGCCACCACCTTGTGGCGCGCTTCTTTCTGCCGGGAATAGCCCTCGGGCCAGGCCCAGCGCATTTCGTCCCAGCGGTAGGACTGGGCGCAGGAGACGCGTTTGGCCAGGTCCATGCCTTCAAGCCCGGCAAAGCCGCGGGCCGTCTTCACCAGAGCGGCGGCGTCGAAATTCCCGTCGGGGTCATGCGCCAGCGCCACATGCGGTGCGCCCTGCTGCCGGATCGCACGGGTCAGCCGGCGGGTGTCGATCCCGCCAATGGCTACCCGGCCCCGCCGCGCAAGCCAGTCCGACAGCCTCTCGACGGCGCGCCAGTTGCTGGGTTCGGTCGGGTCCCACTTGACCACCATGCCCTCGGCCACCGGATCGGCGGTTTCGTCGTCGTCGGGGTTCACACCCACATTGCCGATATGTGGGAAGGTGAAGGTCACCACCTGCCCGGCATAGCTGGGGTCGGTCATGATCTCCTGATAGCCGGTCATCGCTGTGTTGAAGCAGAGCTCGGCCGTGACCTCGCCCGTGGCGCCGAACCCCTTGCCGTAGAAAAGCGAGCCGTCGGCCAGGGCCAGGCAGGCGGTCGGGCGCGAGCGGGTCACGTGGGCCATGGGGGCGAATCTCCGGGTGCAAATTGGCGCGAACCTAGGGTCCGCCCCGGCGGGGGTCAAGGGACAAGAGCCCTCCCTTTGGTCGCCCCGCAACGCGGCCTGCCACCGCACCGGGCGCGGTTGCCACCGTGGACGCTTTCCGGTACGTTGGGTGTCTTGCCACCGGTCATGGGGAATGGATTGGGATGGGATTGCGAGAGCAGGTAAACACCGCGCTGAAACAGGCGATGAGAGACAAGGATGCAGCGCGGCTGGCGACGCTGCGCCTGATAAACGCGGCGATCAAGGATCAGGACATTGCCCGGCGCGGCGCCGATGGCGACACCGACCTCACTGATGCCGACATTCTGGCCATTCTCGGCAAGATGACCAAACAGCGCCAGGAAAGCGTGCGTGCCTATGAAGAAGGAGGACGGCTGGACCTGGCGGAGCGCGAACAGCGCGAGATCGAGGTCATTTCGGAATTCCTTCCGCGCCAGCTCGAAGACGACGAGGTCGCCGCCGCCATCGACACGGCAATTGCGCAGACCGACGCCAGTTCGATCCGGGACATGGGCAAGGTGATGGGTTGGCTGAAGGAACGCCATACCGGGCAGATGGATTTCGGCGCGGTCGGCCCGATGGTCAAGCAGAAGCTGGGATAATCGCCGCTATCCTTTCGGGCCGGGCTGCGCCGCCTGCCGCAGCGCGTCCAGCAATTCACCGAAGAGCGCCTTGCGCTCGTCCTCCGACAGGAAGGCCCCGATCTCCACCTCGCGACCCTTGCCCGACAGGGTCACATAATGAGGCACCGGCCCGCCGGTTTCGTGCATCTGCGCCCTGGCCCAGTAGCTCTGGCACTCCCATTCCCGCACCTGCCCGCGCGGGTCCGTCCGGGTCAGGCGGATCTGCTCGGGGTCGATGGTCAGAACCTCGCGCAGATCGGCGTCGCGGTAGGACCGCTCCAGCCCCCACCAGACCCCCGCCACCGCAAGAAGCAGGAAAGGCAGGATGCCCCAAAGCAGGATGGTGCCCAGAAGTGGATAAAGCGGGATGGTGATCAGCGTGAAGGTGGCCAGGATGAACGCCGCGAAGCCCCGGCGCGGCAGCGACCGGTGCGGCCAGAGGCGAAGCTCGCGCGCGGCGCCCGCAGGGGCTTGGGAGGCGGACCATTCATAGGGCATGCGGCCATCCTAGTCGCTATTCGCGGAAAGAAAACAGCACCGCGCGGTCAGGTTTCCATCCATATGGTGACCGGCCCGTCATTCAGAAGCTCGACCTTCATTTCCGCCCCGAAGCGACCGGTCTCCACCGGCACCCCTTCCCCGGCCAGCCGGGCGGCGAAATATTCGTAAAGCCGCTTGCCCTCCTCCGGGGCGGCGGCGGTGGAAAAGCCGGGGCGGTTGCCACGCGAGGTGTCGGCGGCAAGCGTGAACTGGCTCACGACAAGAGCGCCCCCGCCCATGTCCTTCACCGACAGGTTCATCTTGCCGGCCTCGTCGGGAAAGATCCGCAGCTTGGCGATCTTGGCGGCCAGCTGGTCGGCCTGCGCTTCTCCGTCGCCCTGCATCGCACAGACGAGGATCAGCAGGCCCGGCCCCGTCCGCCCGATCACCTCGCTCTCGACCGTGACCGAGGCATGGGCCACCCTCTGCAACAGCGCGCGCATCGCATTCTCCCTCGCAGCGTTCGGGCCCAGACATGACCAAGCCCCGGGCGGGACGCAAGGAATTTTGTACTTCCCGCCACGGGGATGCTATGGCACGGGGATGAGCGAGAGATCCTTCGTCCCGCGCGGTGCGGCCAGCCTGTCGGTCGCCTATGAGGGGCCGCCGCGGGATTACTATTTCCTGCTGCTGCCGAAACTGACCCTTCTGGCCTTCACCTCGGCGCTGGAACCCCTGCGCGTAGCCAATCAGGTGACGGGACGCGAGCTTTACCGCTGGTATGTGATGACCGAGGACGGCGCGCCGGTCTCCTGCTCCTGCGGGGTGACGATCACGCCGGACATGCCGCTCTCGGACGTGCCGCGCGGCGCGGCGGCCTTCGTCTGCGGCGGGATCGAGCCGCTGGAAAGCACCTCGGCCCGCGCCAGCGCCTGGATCAGCAAACAACGCACCTTCGGCGCCCAGATCGGCGGCATCTGCACCGGCGCCTTCGCGCTGGCCCGCGCCGGGCTCCTGACAGGGCGCCGGTTTACCCTGCACTGGGAAAACCAGCCGGCCTTCATGGAAACCTTTCTTGATCTCACCCCGACCGAGAACCTTTTCGAGAACGACAACGGGCTCATTACCTGCGGCGGCGGCAGTGCCGCGACCGACATGATGCTGGCAGAGATCGAGGCCGATTTCGGCGCCGAGCTGGCCACCATCACCGCCGACATGTGCCTGCACAACCGATCCGAAAACCGCGCGGTGCCACAGCGCTCGGCCTATGCCTCGGCCATCGGCAGCCGCAATCCGCGGCTGATCGCGGCGGTGGAATTCATGCGCGCCCGTCTCGAAGACCCGGTGGAAATGAACGATGTGGCCCGCCATATCGGGCTGTCGCGGCGCCAGCTGGAGCGGCTCTTCCGCCGCTACATCTCGGTCACCCCAGCGCAGTTCTATCTCGACCTGCGGGTCACCCGCGCGCATGCGCTTCTGAACGAGACCAACATGAGCGTGGCCCAGATCGCGGCGGCCACCGGCTTTACCAGTTCGTCGCAGCTGTCCCAGCGCTTCCGCAAAC
>JAUIBJ010000083.1 GCA_030428025.1 Alphaproteobacteria bacterium | reverse complement strand
AAGCGGGTCTTGCCGGTGGTGGGTACGAATTCGACAGCGGTCGAATCCCCCAGCACGGCCGCGGCGACGGCGCGGCAGACGGCAACGTCGAAACCTTCCCAGACACCGTTCGCGTCCGGTGCGGCGAAACCGACGAGGCCGGTCGTCACGCCGCAGTTCAGAGTGCCGCGCGCTTTGACGTCGTCCAACGTGGCCGCCGCAGCGGCGCCGGCGGCAAGGCCGGTCACGGTCAGCGCACCAAGAAATACGGATTTTTTCATTTTTACCTCTTCCTGATTGTCCACCCTCTCCAGGGCGGTTCTCTGGGCCCTGTACAGGCCAAAGCCATACTGTTTTCGGAAGCATCCTCCCGTCAGTGCCCGCGAGTTTGTGTGGATTCCTCAACGCGCGTCAAGTCCGGATCACGAAAAATGGCAGTCGATCCATGGAGTTTCCGGAGCGTAACCCAGCATTTTCGCGGCTCACATCGCAAGCTGCGCAAGATCGTGAAAGCGCTTCGCGGCACGGAATTCGGATTCTTTCGCCGCCGCCTGGGCGCGGGCTTCCTCGTCGATGCCCCAGTGTTCTTCCTGCCAGGTCTCGTCGACCCGCGACAGGCGCCAGAGTGTGCCGATCTCTTCGGCCTCGTGGATCGCCGCAAGTCCGATCACCAGCGAGCCAGACAGCCCGACCAGATCGTGAAAGGCGGTCAGGTGGAACGGATCCATCGCCTTGACCGGTTCCGCCAGCCGCCGAAGGGCCTGCGCGTGCTGGGGGGAGTGCATGACGCCCGCCACCGGCAAGAGCCGCGCCCCGAAGGTTGCGTCGGCCCAGTCGAGCAGCGGATCCCAGGCCGCCGCCTGCCGCTCGGTCAGTTCCTGCGGCGCTTCGGCACGGTAGCAGACGAGGTCGCTGTCGCCATAAGCGGCGATCATCTCGGCCACCTCTGCCCGCTGCGGTACGACCTTGTCGATGGCAGCGTTCGCGGCTCGCGTGACCGGCATGGTCATGGGGCGGATCTCGCCCTCCTGCGCGTCCCATTCGGCGGCCACGGCCTCGGCCATGGCCCGGCTGGGCAGAACCAGCGGCGCCTTGGCCGGGGTGCGCACCGGGCGGCCGTCAAGCTCTACCGAATAGCCTTCGTCGGTTTCGGTGACACGCGCCGATTTCCAGAACCGTCTGGCCTTCCATGTGCTCATGCGGCTGTCTCCCACAGGGTTGTCAGGGCGCCGGGCAGGTCGCGGAAATCGGTCAGGATCGTCGCCGCACCGGTCAGCCGGTCGGGCCGGTGATAGCCCCAGCCGACGCCGAGGAAGGGCACGCCCGCCGCCGCGGCCATTTCCATGTCATAGGTGGTGTCGCCCACCATGACCGCATCCCGCGCCTCGACGCCGGTTTCGGCCAGCGCCGCCAGAAGCATCGCCGGATGCGGTTTCGAGGGGTGGTGGTCGCTGACTTGCGTTGTGACGAAAAACCGGCCCAGATCATGCGCCTCCATCAGCTTGTCGAGCCCGCGGCGCGATTTGCCGGTGGCCACGCCCAGAAGCATTTCGGGCACCGCATGAAGCGTTGCCAGCATTTCGGCCGCATGCGGGTAGAGCGGCGAGGATGCGGCCGCGCCATAGCGCGCCCTCAAGCCCAGATAAGCCTCGCGATACCAGCCCGCCATCTGTCTGTGCAGCGCGGGTGGAAGGTCGGGGGCAAGACGCGGAATCGCGGTTTCCAGCGACAGGCCGACAATGCCCAGGGTCTGCTCGCGCCCCGGGGCGGGCTGGTCCGCGCGCTCGAAGGCGTGGGTCATGGCGGCGACGATATCGCCCTGGCTGTCCACCAGCGTGCCGTCAACATCGAAGATGACGAGTTTCAGCGGCCGGGTCATTCCAGTGCCTCGAACGGGTCGTCGGGCGCCTCGGAAGGCTGCCACTGGAACATCTCCCAGGTGCGTTCCATATGCGCGGGCAGGGGGGCGGAGAGGTGAAGCCGCGCGCCGGTCACCGGGTGGGTCAGGCTGAGCGAGCGGGCATGCAGGTGCAGCTTGCGGCTGACCTCGCCGCCCAGCTGCGCGCCCCAGCCGTCGCCCAGGTTCTCCTGCCCCGAGCCGCCATATTTGCCGTCGCCCACGATCGGGTGGCCGATCTCGGCCATATGGGCGCGCAGTTGATGGGTGCGCCCGGTGACCGGCACCAGCGCCACCCAGGCGGCACGGGTGCCGGCGGCCTCGATCACCGCGTAATCGGTGGTGGCATGTTTCGCGCCGGGGGTCGCGTCGATCTGGCCGGGATGCACGCACAGCATCTTCTCGCCCTCACCGCCCTTGCCGTGGCCGGGTGCCTTGACCAGGCCGAAGCGGATGGTGCCCATGCGCGGGCTGGGCACGCCGGCAATGGCCGCCCAGTAGATCTTGCGAGTGTCGCGATGCCGGAAGGCGGCGGTCAGGCTGGCGGCCACGGAACGCGAACGCGCCAGAAGCAGAACGCCCGAGGTGTCCTTGTCGAGCCGGTGCACGAGGCGCGGCTTTTCGTCCGCGTCGAAACGCAACGCCTCGGCCAGCCCGTCCACATGGCGGGTCTGCTTGCTGCCGCCCTGCACGGGCAGCCCTGGGGGCTTGTTGAGCGCGATCACATGTGCGTCGCGATAGATCACGGCGGCGCGGATCATCCTGGCGTCAGCCTCCGTGATCGCCGGTTTCTCTTCCGCAGGGCGCTGGCCCGGCTCGGGCAGAGGCGGGATGCGCACCTGCTGACCGGCCTCCAACCGGGTCGAGGCCTTCACCCGGCCCCCATCGACGCGCAGCTCGCCCTTGCGGCACATCTTCTCGATCCGGCCCTGCGGTACATGCGGAAACTGCCGCCTGAGCCAGCGGTCGAGCCGCTGGTCGACGTCGCCCTCGGCCACGGTCAGGGTCTGGACGCCGCTCATGGCCAGACCGCCCGCAGAAGCGCCATGCCGGCCACGATCGCCATCAGCGACAGAACGACCGAGGCGAGGACATAGGCCGTGGCCAGCCCGGCCTGCCCCCGTTCCCAGAGCGTCATCGCGTCGAGCGAGAAGGCAGAGAAGGTAGTGAACCCGCCCAGCACGCCGGTCATCAGGAAGGGGCCGAAGGTTCTGGTGCCGCCCTCGCGCGCCAGAACCACCACCAACGCCCCCATCAGGAACGACCCCGCCACGTTGACGGCCAGCGTCGCCCAGGGAAAACCGGGGCCGATCAGGCGCATGGTTCCGACCGAGGTCAGATACCGCGCCGAGGCGCCGATCGCGCCGCCGAGAGCCACTTGCAGAAGGGTCGTCACCATGGCCGCGTCTGTCGCGCGCCGCCCCGGAATTGTCAAGCTGGACAGCCACCTCGACAGGGCTTAGCGTTGCGTCCATGAGTACCACCGATGGACGCCGCTGGCACGATATGGGCGGACAGGCCGCAGGGCCCGTTCCCACCGACCAACACGACTTCGCGCTTTGGGAAAAGCGCGTCGATGCGCTGATGGTGCTGTGCGGCGAGAAGGGGCTTTTCACCGTCGACGGGCTGCGCCGGGCGCTGGAGGACATGGGCGAGGACGCCTTCGAGTGCATGAGCTACTACGAGCGCTGGATCGCCGCCGTGAACCAGAACCTGATCGAGGCCGGCATCTATTCGCTGGAGGAACTGGGCGCACGGATGGAAGAGGTGGGCCGGCGCGGCGCCACCTATGGCGAGGCCCAGAATCGTGAGGCCCAGGATGACTGAGCGGGTAAGGGTGAAGACGATGATGCCGCCCGGCCATGTGCGCACCCCCGCCTATCTGCGCGGAAAGGTGGGCGTGATCGAGCGCGAACTGGGCGGCTTTTCCAATCCGGAGCAACTGGCCTATGGCCTGCCGGCTGAAGAAAGGCCCCTCTACCGCGTCCGCTTCACCATGGAGGAGGTCTGGGGCGCCGCCGCCGAAACCCCCACCGACACTGTCGATGCCGAAATCTTCGGCCACTGGCTTGAAAGGCTCTGAGATGCCGCATGACCACCCGTCCCATTCCCATGAGGGCATGAGCCCCTCTGGCCACCCCTACCGTGCCGACAACGACACGGCGCTCACCTATTGGCAGCGGATGGAGATCGCGGTGCGCGAGCTTCTGGTGGAAAAGGGTGCGGTGACGCCGGAGGAGGTGGCCCGACAGATCGACACGATGGATGCCCGCAGCCCGGCGAACGGCGCGGCCGTGGTGGCGCGGGCCTGGGTGGATCCGGATTTCAAGGCGCGGCTGCTGCAGGATGCCTCGGCCGCCAGCCGCGAGATGGGGTTCGATATCGGGCCGTTGCGGCTGATCGCGGTCGAGAACACCGAAAGCGTGCACAACCTCATCGTCTGTACGCTCTGCTCCTGCTATCCGCGCAACCTGCTGGGCCTGCCGCCCGACTGGTACAAGACCCGCGCCTATCGGTCGCGCGCGGTGATCGAGCCGCGGGCGGTGCTGCGCGAATTCGGGGTCGAGCTGCCCGACCATGTGCAGGTGCGCGTGCACGACAGCACCGCCGACATGCGCTATGTCGTCCTGCCCGCCCGGCCCGCCGGCACCGAGGGGCTGGACGAGGCCGAGCTTGCCGCGCTCGTCACCCGCGATTCGATGATCGGCACCGGCCTGCCGCGCACCCCCTGACGGGCTTGCCGGCGCGCAGGCGGCGGCGTATGTCTTCCGGACCGAAAACAACCCGGATGTCTGCCCGATGAGCGAGCCGTCGCCGCCAGATCGCATTCCCTTTGCCGAACGCCTGGTGGGCTTCCTCCTGTTTCTGCCCGTGGCGTTGACCCGCCTTCTGCCTTATCGGTGGCGAGTGCCCTTTGCCGGCTGGTTCACCTCACGCATCCTCGCGCCGCTGGCAGGCTATTCGCAACGGGTGCGCGACAATCTCGCGCTGGCCTGCCCCGACCTGCCGAAGGCCGAGGTCGAGCGCATAGTGCTGGGCGTCACCAACAATGCCGGGCGCAACATGGTCGAGCTCTATTCGCCCGAGTTCGCCCCCCGCGTCCGCGAGCGCATGCCCGTGACCGGGCCGGGGGTGAAGGTGTTGCAGGACGCCCGCGACGAAGGCCGCCCCGGCATCATCATCTCGGCCCATATCGGCAGCTTCAACGCCGCCCGCACCGGCATCGCCGCCCAGGGCATCCAGAGCGCCAGCTTCTACCGGCCGATGACGAACCGGCCCTTCAATGCCCATTACGCCGCGGCGATGGAGCGGATCAGCCAGCCGGTGATCGAACAGAGCCGGCAGGGGTTGGTGCAGATGGTGCGGCATCTGCGCAAGGGCGGCGTGGTGTCGATCATGAACGACCTCAACACCCATGACGGCCTGCCGCTGAAGTTCTTCGGCCACCCGGCACTGACCTCGCTTTCGGCCGCCGAACTGGCGCTGAAATACGACGCGCCGCTGGTGCCGGTCTGGGCACTCAGGGAACCAAACGGGCTGGATTTCCGGATGACCTTCGAGGATCCGATCCCCCATTCCGACCCGCTGACCATGACCCGCGAGTTCAATTGCCGTCTGGAGGCGGTTGTACGCGAGAACATGGAGCAATGGTTCTGGATTCACCGCCGCTGGAAGGACGGAGCCAACTGGGTGGGCGAGATGCGCGCGAAGGAACTGGAAGAGATGGAGCGCAGGCTGGCCGAAAGCCGGTGAGGCCGGACGCGCATCATTCGCCGGCAGCCACATGACCCGGCAAGCGCGAGGAGTGCCGACAATCGGCTCCACCGCTCAATTTTCGACCGGATCACGCGTTCACGTTGACGGTGGTCCTTCATTTCGGGCTGACTTGGCGCATCGGACATGGCGTTTGGACACGCTGTGACATCCACGGTCTGCTGCAGACATGGATCATTTCTTGAAGGAACGCCTATGCCGGAAAACAGTGAGCCCCACCACACGTACCACAGGGAAGCGGCGGCCGCGCACATGGTTGCCAACATCCCTCGGGTGCATCTGGACACGCCTGTCGAAAAGGTTATCGAAGCTCTCCGGGGCCGCCTCTACGATTGCGCCGATACGGTCTTTGTCACGGATGGTTCGGGCCGCTTGATGGGCATCGTTCGGATCAATGATCTGTTCGGTAATAACGCCGAGCGGATTGGCGACATCATGGAGGAAGAACACGAAGCTGTTCTGGCGGGCGACGACCAGGAAGAAATCGCCCGGCTTGCCATCCGCCTGAACATGATTGCCGTTCCCGTTGTCGATGAGCACGGTCAGTTGATCGGCGCAGTACCGCCAGAAGCGGTGTTCCGAATATTGCGCGACGAGCATATGGAAGATCTGCAAAGGCTCGCCGGCATTACCGCCTATGAGGGACGGGCCGATACAGCGTTGGATGCGCCGATCATGAACCGCTTTGCCCGTCGGATGCCTTGGCTTATCTTCGGGCTATTCGCGTCATCGATCATTACCCTGGTCATGATGGGGTTCGAAGACACCCTTTCGCAGAATGTTGCGGCCGCGTTCTTCGTGCCTGCGTTGGTCTACATTGCTGGCGCGATCGGGACACAGGCGGTATCCGTCTCGGTCCGAAGCCTTTCGGCCGGCGAGGTCGCGATAGGTCCGCTGCTGCGAGACGAACTGATCATCGGCATTTTCATCGGAACGGTCCTCGGAACCTTCGCGGGGTGCGCGGTGCTGATCGTTTTCGGAGAAGCATCTCTGGCGCTCGCCGTCGGCCTAGCCGTTCTTGGCGGAGGCGCGGTATCCGCGCTGGCGGGGTTCGCTCTTCCCTGGAGCTTCCTGCGTCTTGGCTTCGATCCCGCGCTTGGGTCGGGCCCGATTTGCACTATCGTGCAAGATGCCGCCAGTCTCTCTCTCTACTTCCTGCTGGTTACGGTACTGGTGCTTTAAAGCGTTTCGCCTAAAACCCGAGCTATCAGCGACGGGCGAAACGCTTTAAGCAAGATTCCGCATTCAAATGTGGGGGACAGATCCGAAGCGAATAGCTTCTCAGCTGTCTGCCCCGGGCTCTCAAAGACCTTCCCCCGCCGCGCGGAAACATGTCCGTCCCGACCTCTCACACCCACTTCGCGAGGGGCGGCAGGCTCATCAGCACCGCGTTGGCATCGTGCCCCGTGGCCAGCCCGAACTTGGTGCCGCGGTCGTAGACGAGGTTGTATTCGGCATAAAGCCCGCGATGGACAAGCTGAGTGTCCTTCTCTTCGTCTCCGAAATCCATCCCGCGCCGCTTTTCCACCAGCGGCAGAAAGGCCGGCAGGAAGGCCCGTCCGATATCCTGCGTCAGGGCGAAATCCGCCTCCCAGTCACCCGAGTTCTGATCGTCCATGAAAATCCCGCCCACGCCGCGCGCCCGGTGGCGGTGGGGGACAAAGAAATACTCTTCCGCCCAAGCCTTGAGCCGCGGATATTCTCCCTCGCCATGCGGGTCAAGATGGGCCTTCTGGGTGGCATGGAAATGGGCGGTGTCCTCGTCGTATTCGATACAGGGATTCAGATCGGAGCCGCCGCCGAACCACCAGGTATGGGGCGTCCAGAACATGCGGGTGTTCATGTGAACGGCGGGCACATGCGGGTTCTGCATATGCGCCACCAGGCTGATGCCGCTGGCCCAGAAGCGCGGGTCGTCCTCGATGCCCGGCACGCCGCGGGCGGCCATCGCCTTCTGCGCCGCCGCTCCGAGGCTGCCGTAAACCTCCGAGACATTGACGCCCACCTTCTCGAACACCCGCCCGCCGCGCATCACGCTCATCAGCCCGCCGCCTGCGTCCGAGCCGTCGTCGCTGTGACGTCTGGTCTTCGTCACCTCGAACCGGCCGGGCGGGGCGTCGGCGAACGGGCCGGTGGCGTGGCTGTCCTCCAGCCCCTCGAAGGCGGCGACGATCTCGTCGCGGAGTTGGTTGAACCACGCTGCGGCTCGGGTCTTTTCGCGGGTCATCTCTTCGGTCATGCGCCAGACCTCCTCAATGCGCGGGCGCCGCGACCGGGTCGAGCAGCGACCGGCCGCCATCCACCGTCATGATCTGCCCGGTGATGAAGCCCGAGCCGTCGCAGGCAAGATACTGCACCGCCTCGGCCAGTTCAGTGGCCGAGGCGATCCGGCCCAGCGGCGTGTGCTCCTCGATATCCGAGCGGTAGTCGCGATGCTCGCGCAGCGTGTCCTGAAGCGAGGCGCTCATCACAGAGCCGAAGGCCACGGCGTTCACCCGGATGCGGTGCGGGGCGAGCGCCACGGCCAGGCTGCGCGTCATCTGTTCCAGCGCCGCCGAGGAAATGGAAAAGCCCAAGAGGTCGGGATGGGCGCGGCGCGCCGCGATCGATGACAGGTTGACGATCGTGCCCGCGACGCCGCTTTCGCTGCCCTCGGCCTGCTTGATCATCCGCTTGGCAACAAGCTGGCTGGTGCGCAGGGCGGTGATCAGGTTCTGCCGCAGCAGCGACTCCACCGCGTCGTCATCGGGATTGAGCGGATCCGACACCATCACCTGCCGCGAGGCGTTCACCAGAATGTCCACCTGATCGAAGGCGTCGATTGTGGCCGAGAGCAGATTGGCCAGCGTCAGCTTTTCGCGCAGGTCGCCGGCGAAATAGCGCTGGTTGCTGCCTTCCTCGTTCTTGCCCAGCTGCTTGACCAGCTGTTTTTCGTCCATATCGGCGAACATCACATTGGCGCCCTTGTCGGCGAAGTGCCGGCCGATGGCCAGGCCGATCCCGTTGGCGCCGCCGGTGACGATGGCGGTCTTGCCGGTGATGGAAAACGACATCGGGTCTCCCTTTGCTGCCGTGGCCCAGAGCCTGCTCAGCCGGGTTTGCGCGCCGGGCGCTGGCCGTGCAGAAGCTTGAAGCGCGCATCGTCGCCGATCTCCCGGACCTCGGCGAAGCAGCGTGCCATTTCCGCTTCATAAGGAAGATGGCGGTTGGCGACCAGAAAAAGCTGGCCTTTCGGTTCGAGAATCCGTGCCGCCGTGCGGATGAAGGCCTGCCCCAGCGCAGGATCGGGGGCGCGGCTGGTGTGGAAGGGCGGATTGGTCAGCACGGTGTCGAACCGGATCTCCGGCTGCCAGCGCGTGGCGTCTTCCCAATGCAGATGGGCGCGGGGATCGGCGATGTTGCGGCGGGCACAGTCGAGTGCTGCGAAATCGGCCTCTACGAGGTGAAGCTCCTTGATGTCCTCGCGCTCCAGCGCCCTTGAACTCAGATAACCCCAGCCCGCGCCCAGATCGGCCACGCGCGTTCCCAGCCGCGCCGGCAGGTGGTTTGCCAGATAGGCCGAGGCCGGGTCGATCCCGTCGGCCGAGAAGAGACCCGGCACGGTCACGAAACCGCCCTCGATCTCTTGCGGGGCGCCGCGGGCCCAGTCCTCGAATCCCGGCCCGGCGGGAAAGTGGAAGAGCTTGCCGTGGGCCTTTGAAAGCGCCGGCGAGACATCGGCGCGCCTGCGGCAGGCCTTGAGGATCGATTCGACCCCGTCGGTCTTGTCCCCGTCGACGATCACCGGCCCGTCGGTGACCGCGGCCGCCTCGGCGATCAGCGCCTGGGTCAGCGCCTTCGCCCGCGCGACACAGACCACCGAGGCGGAATAGCGCCCCTCAGG
>JAUIBJ010000082.1 GCA_030428025.1 Alphaproteobacteria bacterium | reverse complement strand
CCAGCAGGGCGGCGTCGGGGTTTGTCTCGTCTGCCTCGGCGTTGGTCCCGAGTGGCGTGTCGGTGTCGTCCAGAACCTCTCGGATCGCCGCGGCGATGGCCGGCTTCAGAGCCGACCAGTCGAACTCTGCCGCTTTGCGCACCCAGATCGTGGCGCCGCTTGCCTCCACCCGCGCGACGCCGGGAATGGCGAAGAGTGCGCGGCCCAGTGGGGCTGCGCCGGGGCCATCGAGCCGGGCCGAGGCGCCCGGCTGCACGTCCTCGTCCAGCACGAAGCCCATCACCTGCGCGTCGCCCGCCGAGGCCTGTGCCCGGATGCGCCGGCGGGTCTGGGCTGGGGTCTGTGTCTGCGTCTCAGACATCCTCGAGCTCCGTTCCCTGCATTCCGCGCAGCGCCTTGAAGGTGTATATGCCGGTGTCGTGCCCGTCGCTGAAGGCGATTCCGAGCGCGTAGTTCCCGACGCTCCAGATCTTCGTGATGCGCAGGTCGAGCGGCACGCTTTCGGGGTCGAGAAGCCGCTCGCGCGTCACCTCGTCTCGGCATTGGGCGCAGGGGCAGGCGAGGCGCAGGTCGCGCGCGGTGAGGCGCTGTTCGGCGCCGTCGGCCCAGCGGAGGAGGAGCGCGGCCTCGTCGCAATCGAGCGCGGCCAGCCGGTCGGGCGGTCCCTCGCTGCCCGAGGGCGCCGAGGCGGGTTTGCCCGGGCCATCGGCCAGCGACCAGACGAAGGGCGTGGCGATCCCTCCGGCCCCGCCGCCCGTGTCCGCCAGCGCCGCGGCGATCCCGCGATAGGCCTCCGCCGCCGGACTTGTCGGCGCGGCTGTCACCAGCGGCCGGCCCTCGTCGCCGCAATCGACCACATTCGGGTCGAGCGGCACCTTGCCCAGAAACGGCACGCCCAGTTCTCCGGCGATGGCCTCGCCACCGCCCTGATGGAAGATATGCGTGACCGTGCCACAGGAAGGACAGGTGAAGCCGCTCATGTTCTCGATCACGCCTAGGATGGGCACGTTCACCTGTTCCATCATCCGAAGCCCGCGCCGCGCGATCTTGAGGCTCACGTCCTGCGGAGTGCTGACAACCACTGCGCCGGACAGCGGAAAGGCCTGCGCCAGCGTCAGCTGAATGTCGCCCGTGCCCGGCGGCAGATCCAGAAGCAGCACGTCGAGCGCGCCCCAGTCTACCTGCCTGACGAACATCTGCAGGTATTTCGTCACCATCGGCCCGCGCAGGATGGCCGGCTTGTCGTCGTCGCTCAGCATCCCCATGGAGATGACCTTGACGCCATGTGCCTTGGCCGGAACGATCTTCTGATCGGGCGTCATGGCGGGTTTTTCCGATGTGATGCCCAGCATGCGGGGGATGGAAGGGCCGTAGATGTCGGCATCCACCACGCCCACCGACAGCCCCGCCTCGGTCATCGCCACGGCGATATTGGCGGTGACGGTGGATTTGCCGACGCCGCCCTTGCCGCTGCTGATGGCGATCATGCGCGGCTGGGATGCGGTCTCAGGCTGCGCCATTGCGATCTCCTTCCGTTCGGGTTCCAGGGGTGCATCCGCGAAAGCTCGCGCAGAGCTTGTCGATATCCTCGGCCGCCAGATCGGCGGCCATGCAGGCGCAATAGGCGGCCTCGTCGGTGGTACCGAAATGGCAGCAATCCCGGCAGGTTCCGAAAGCCGGCATCTCGCGACGCAGGGCCAGGGAGGAGGCGAGCCGCGATAGGGTTTGCAGGAACCGCTCGCGCTCGGCCGCGTCCAGGCCGCCGATCACCCCGATAAGATCGGCCAGCGGATCCTGTGCCAGCATGGCGCGCCCCGCCTCGGTCAGGTCGAACAAGACGCTGCGCCGGTCGCGTTCCGAGCGTGTCCGCGCGATCAGTCCGCGGCTCTCCAGCGACTTGATGATCTGAGAGGCGGTGCCGCGGGTCGTGGCCTGAAAGCTGGCAAAGCCCGACGGCGTGCGGGTGCTGCCATTGGCCCGGTCGAAAAAGCGCAGGCAGGTCCATTGCGCCGCCGTCAGTTCCGAGCGCGCATCCTCGCTGCGCGCGGCGCGGCCGAGATGCACGAGCAGTTGCGCGATCCGGTCCGGGGTCTGGGTTTCGTGGGTCATGGGCGACAGTTAGCGATTCGAAATTACTTTGACAACCGGTCCCGAGCCTGTTTAGTTTCGTTTCGAAACCAAATCAGAGCTGCTGCCATGAACAAGCTGGTCCCCATTCAGACGCGTCGCAGGCGCCGCCCCCGCACGGCGGACATGCTTTCGGCGGAGGAAGAGCGCCGCCTTGTCCTGGCCTGGAAGGACCAAGGCGATGTCCGGGCGCGCGACAGGCTGATCACCGCCTTCGCGCCGATGGCCGCCGCTATCGCCAAGCGCCTTCGTCCGGGGCGGGGCGAGGCCGATCCGGATCTGATGCAGCAGGCCAATATCGGGTTGATGAAGGCGCTGGACCGCTTCGATCCGTCGCGCGAGACCCGCTTTGCCACCTATGCCGTCTGGTGGGCGCGGGCCGAGGTGCAGGCCTATGCGCGAGCCAACATGTCGGTGGTGCGCCGGCCGGAATCGGCTCAGGCGCGGCGGGCGGCGGCACAGATCGCACGGATGGACGCCCGCATGCCCGGCGATCCCGGAACCGCGAATGCCGAGGCCGATGCGCGGCTTGCCGATGCGCTTGGAGTCGATGTGGACAGGGCGGCGGCTCTGCGCATCCAGGTCAGAAGCAGCGACCGCTCGCTCAACGTGCCCGCGCTCGGGGACGAGGGCGAAGAGCATATCGCCCTTCTGGTCGATCCCGCCTCGCTGGAGGCGTCCGCGCCGCTGCGGCGGCTGGAAGCGGCGGGGCTGCGCCGGCTGCTAGTCGATGCGCTGTCGCATCTGCCCGAACGGGAACGCGACATCGTCGTCGCCACTCAGATCAATGACCCTCCGGCGACGCTCGAGGCGCTCGGAGCGCAATACGGAGTCTCGAAGGAACGCATCCGGCAATTGCGCGAGCGCGGATTCGAGCGTTTGCGCAAGTCGCTCGGCCAACAGGGGCTTGGACCCGAAAGCGTTTACTGACGGGGCAGGGGAGCGACCTGACGCCACAGGCCGGTGTTTTCCGGCTTGCTCCCGCTTTCGTTCGGGCCGTGTCCGGCCATGATCGAGCGCCTGACGACCCCGAGACATAGGGCGTGCGGGAGAGCGACACCGACGCCTCGACGGCGCCTTGGTCACTGAATGCTCTGGAAGAACAGGATTTGCAGATCGCGGTCGGGCTCGAAATTCCGACGTGTCGCTTCGAACACGGTGGGGCCGGTCTTCTGCAACCCGTCGAAACAGAGGCTGACCATCGACGAGGGATCGCCCTTGTCCACCACCAGATGGAAGGTTCCGATCGGACCTTGCCAGTTGGCCCCGGTGGAGAGCACATAATGCAGATCGTGCACCAGCACCGCCCCGGCGCCGGAGCGGTCGATCCGGTTGCGCACCCCGGCGCGTTCGGCCTCGGTCATGCAATAGGCCGCCGGTTCGATCTCGCGCAGTTGCGGGTCGGTCACGAAGAAGGCGCCGGGAATTGGGGTGTAGCTGTGATGGATCGCCACCTCGCGGCCGGCGGGGAAAAACTGCGGCCAGTAATAGGTGGGTTTGACGGTCCAGAGCGGCACGGCCTCCTCCGGCCCCCAGAACTCCACCAGATCGAAGGCCGTGAGCTGCGCGCGCGTGGCCGCATCAAGCGCGGCCAGCCGCCCGGTCACCTCGTCATAGTCCAGAGAGCCGAGCGGGATGCCCGCGCGGGCCAGCGTGTCGGTCACATCCACCCCGTTCCGCAGGGCGCGCAGTTCCAGCATCGGTGTGATCTCGCGTCCGTCCACCTGCACGCGAAAGCCCACACGGCCCGCCACCGTCTCGCCCGGCCCGCCCATGATGTCGGGCCCCAGCCAGGCGAAATCGAACTCGGGCAGCGGGAAGGCCACAAGCGTGCGCTCGTCGCGGTCGCTGGCCGAGCGGAAGCGGTAATCCACCTCCACCCGATCGACCGAGAGGTAGAGCCGTTCCGACAGGATCTCGACCGGCGCGTCGCGGGTCAGGCGCAAACCTCCGGCCTCCATAACGGCGGTGCTGTCATTGGCGAACGCGCCGCCTGCGGCGACAACGGAAATGACGGCGGCGATCAATCCGGCAAGGATGCGCATCATTTGGGTCCTTTCAGTGGATGGGACAGGGATCATGGCAACGGGCCTTTCAGGTCGGTCCAGCCGTAATGGCTGCCCGCATGGGTGAGGCTGCCGTCCGGCTGGACGACCAGATGCATGCCCCAGGCCGACATCTGCGGCAAAGATGGCCCCGACGGGTCGTCGCGCGTGGCGCAGAGAGGGTCGCCGCCCTGCCAGGGCTTGCGGTTCGGCCCGCAGACATGCCACCCGCCGCCCCGGTATTCGACGTAATAGCTCCTGTCGCAATAGAAGGCGCCGATCACCTCCTGCTGTGCGCAGTCGAACTTGATGTGGAAGACCTCGCTGCGCATCCGTTGCGCCAGCGCCTTTTCGGCGCCCTTGTCCGACGGAGGCAGAGTTGCCGCGTGACCGTCTTCCGCTGGCGGCGTGTCGGACGTCTCCTGCGATCCCGTTTCCGGGGGCGCGCCGCTCTCGTTGCTGTTGCGCACATTGGGGCTGGTCGCGGCGCAATAGAAACTGAAGCTGCCGTCGCGCGGCGGGCATTCGCAATCGGCGCCCCAGCGGTCCGGCGGGCAGGGGGGCGGCGTCTTGGAAAGGTCGCCACGGTTGAGCGCCGTCAGATAGCTGCCGATCACCCGCCCGTTGTAGCGCAGGTTGCCATCGGGCGAGAGGGCGACGTAACGGCCCGGGAAGAGGGGCACCAGCGGGATGCGCGCCAGATCGGCGAAGCCCGCGCCGATGCGCAGCGGCGGGGCGCTGCGGCAGTCGCTGCCATCGTCCGTGCAGATGCTCCAGCCCTTGCCCGTCCAGCGGAACGAGCCCACGCCCGGGCAGGTTTCGCCATCCGCCCCGATCGCCGCGCCCACGGCGCCGCAATCGAGCACGACCTCCACCCATTCGCCCGAGAAGAGGACCGAGGAAATCTTCTGCGACGGCACCTGCGCGCCGCCTGCGCCGATATAGTCGCGGAAGATGCCTTCGTCCTTGCGCTCTTCCAGCTGCTTCACGATGCGCAGATCGTTGCAGGCATTGAAAACCTGCGCGCAGACCTGCGGCGCATTGCCCTCGGTCACGCAGGAATTGAACGCCTTCGAGCAGCGATCGGTCTGTTTCAGCGGCGGCGGGATGGCGATACCGTCATCGCCGCTCTGCCGCCTGTCCCCGTCATCGGGCGTGCCCGGGTCGCCCGGATCATCGGCCCGGTCGTCGGGCGTGTCGGGCGGCGGGGTCCGGCCAGAGCGGTCCTGCACTCCGTTCATCTCGTCGGCCCAGGCCAGGCAGTTCGCCATCGTGCCGGGCCCGTAGAGATGCACCGAATTGCCCAGGATCAGGGCGGCAAGGCCCGACATGTGGCCCTGATCGCAGGTGCAGACGTGCAGCCCCATCTGGTTGCGCCCGCCATAGCAGTTGATCTGGATGTTTTCCCGCGTGTTGTATTGCGCCGCCGCCGGCAGCGGCAGGGCGAGAAGGAGCGCGGCGAGGAGGGGGCGAAGGGATCTCATGGCGTCGCCTCCATAAGGAACATGCGGCTGCCCAGAAGCGTGCCGTTCCAGGTGACGGACAGTTGGTAGAGGCCCCGCCGCCATCCCGCCTCTGGGCGGGGCAGGGTTTGCCGCAGCGTCAACTCGGCGGTGGCGTCGGCCGCCTGCGTGCCGGTCCAGAGCGTCTCGCCCGTTTCCACCGCGACGAGGTCAAAACCCACGTGGCCGGGCCCGCCAGCCCCGATCAGAAGGAGGTCGGCAAAGAGCCTGTCTGCATCGAGCGGCAGGCGAAAGGCGCTGTCGGGAAATGCGGCAGCGGTCCGCGGGCCGTCCGACAGCGCGAGGCCCGCCAGCACCGGCGGGGTCAGCACGTCCTCGGGCGGCGGAGCGCCGTTGAAGACGAAGCTGTTCATGATCTGCTCGGCCTCCTGCATCCGCGTCTGCGCCATCGCCATCGGCGCCACGGCCCAGAGCACGAATGCCTGCGACTGTGCATCCAGATAGACGGCCACAGTCATCATCGGACCGTCCTGCGTGGTCATGTCGTAGCGGCGCATGATCCCGCCCAGCTCCGACAGCGTCACCTCCTGTTCGCGCACCGTCTCGGCCCCCTGAAACATCTGCCGTTCGGCCTCGGCGATCAGGGCCTCGAATGTCCAGCCCTCGCCGGGCGCGAAGGCCGAGACCCCCACCACCAGGTTGCCGTCCGGCGCGGTGAAGGCGGCGTTGGCATTGCCGATCTCGTCCGACACGTCGCGCGTCCAGTCCGACGGCAGGCTGATTGAGAAGTTGTTGTTCATCGCGTGCCATTTCGTGTCGAGTGCAAGTGTGCCGCTCTGCGCCGCCGCGTGGCCGACCAGACCCAGCAGGGCCAGAAGGCCCAGCACGGGGACAAGAAACGATCTGATCTGCACGGATGCACCTCCCATTTTGTGCCTGATTCTATGCGGTTGCCTTCGTAATGCTATGATTTCGGTCAATCTCCTGCGTGGGCACTCACCGGGGGCGCGACGCAAAAGCCCCCTGACAGGGTCTTTCATGCGCCCTATAGTCGGGTCTCAACCTCTTCAAACCACGGGTGCGCGATGAGATACGCTTTGACGGCCCTCGGCCTTCTCCTTCTGGGGTGCACATCGGCGATGCCGCCCGAGGCGTCGCGCGAGGCTGGGCAGGCGCTGTTCGCCGAGGATTGCGCCGTCTGCCACGGCGCCGGGCTTGAGGTAATGTCTATCGTCGACGGCTATTCGAAACGCACCCAGCCGCGCGAGGACATGCCGATCATCGTCGGGTTGACAGAGGGGCCGATGGTCGATCTCGACACAGGCAACGGGCTGACCACGCCCACGCCCGCGCGGCTTGTGGCCATTGTCCGGTACCTCGAAAGCATCCAGTCGCCGCCGCCGGTGCGTTACGTGCCCTGAGCCGCGCCCCTCAGGGCCGCTTGCCGGCCAGAAGCCCCGCGATGTTGGGCTGGGCACGCTTCACCTCGCGGGTGACGATATAGGTCATGTAGCGGTCGATCCCCAGTTCGGCCGCGAGCATCCCCTCCATCAGCCTCTGGAAAGCCGCGAGGCTGGGGGTAAAGACGGTCAGCACGTAATCCATCCCGCCGCCGGTGGCGACGCAGTCGGTGATCTCGTCCAGCCTCGCCACATGCGACTCGAATCGCTGGAAATCGGCCTTGCGGTGATGGGTGAGCGAGACCGTGACAACCACCCGCGTCACATCGGCGATGCGGTCGAGCGCGATCTCGGCGTGATAGCCCTTGATGAAACCGGCCTCGGTCAGCCGGTTCAGCCGCGCCCAGCAGGGGGTGGGCGACAGGTTGACCATCTCGGCCAGCCGGGTCTTGCTGAGCCGCCCGGCGCTCTGCACCGCGCTGAGGATGCGGATGTCGGTCGCATCGAGGCCCGTCTTTTTCATGGCTTTGCCGTCTTCCCTGCCTGACCGGTGGCGGACAGCAAGCAACGTCCGGCGCAAAAAGTCAAACCCTGGCGGGCGCGGCGCGACCCGGGCTTGAACTGGGCGCGAAGGCCCTTACCATCCTCGGCAGCGCCGGCCAACGGCCGGCATGGGAAAAGCGGGGCGCCATGCGGATTACGCGACGCAGGATGATGACGGGGGCGGCGGCCATCTGCGCCTTGCCCCGCGCGGCCCGGGCGCAGGATGTCACGCTGCGCCGGATCCCGTCCACCGGCGCGCAGGTGCCCGCCGTGGGGCTGGGCAGCTGGATCACCTTCAACGTCGGCAACGACCCGGTCCTGCTGCAGGACTGCACCGATGTGATCGCGGCCTTTGTCGAGGAGGGCGGCGGCATGATCGATTCCTCGCCCATGTACGGCTCCTCGCAAGACACGATCGGATTCGGGCTGCGCCGGCTGGGCCATCCCGAGACGGTCTTTTCCACCGACAAGGTCTGGACGAACGCACCCGAAGATGGGCCGGACCAGGTCGCCGAGACGCGCTCCGCCTGGGGCATCGAACGCTTCGATCTGTTGCAGGTTCACAACCTCGTCGCGTGGGACGCGCATCTGGAGACGCTCTTTGCCATGAAGGCCGAGGGGCGGCTGGGCCATGTGGGGCTGACCACCTCGCACGGTCGGCGGCATCGGCTGCTGGAGCGGCTGATGCGCGACTATCCGGTCGATGTCGTGCAACTGACCTACAATATCGCCGACCGCGAGGCCGAGAACCGGCTGTTGCCGCTTGCGCGCGAGAAGGGGATCGCGGTGATCGCCAACCGGCCCTTCCGGCGCGGCGCCCTGCCGCAGGCGCTGGAGGGCCGGCCGCTGCCCGGCGAGGCGAGGGAACTGGGCGTGTCGGCCTGGCCGCAGCTTCTTCTGAAGTTCATCCTGTCTCATCCGGACATCACCGTTGCCATCCCGGCGACCACGCAAGTGGCGCATGTGAGGGAAAACAAGGCGGCGGCGCGCGGGCCTTTGCCGGATGCGGCGATGCGGCGGCGGATCCTGGCGCATTTCGCATCGCTTTGATGGGCGAGTGGCTGAGCTACGGTCTGTCCGACCTGCTGCTTTTCTCCGAACGGGTCTACTGGCGGCTCTTCGTGCTGGAAAACGCGGCCCTGTGGCCCTTGCCCCTCGTTGCTCCGGTGGTGCTGGCGGGGATCGGCGTGGTGCTTCACGCGCGCCGACCCGAGGCCGGGCTGCCCCTGCTTCTGGCACTTTTGGCGCTGGCCTGGCTGTCCACCGGCTGGAGTTTCGTCTGGCAGCGCTATGCGACGGTGAACTGGGCGATGGCCTATCTGGCGCCTCTTTTCGCGGGTCAGGCGGCGATCCTCGCATGGCTCGCGCTGAGCGGGTCGCGCCCCCCGGTGGCGCCGCAGCCCCGATGGCTCGGCCATGGCCTGCTTCTGGCCGGAACCGCCGTCTATCCGTTTCTCGCGCCGGTTCAGGGCCGCATGCTGGCCGGGGCGGAGGTGGCCGGCATCGCGCCTGACCCGACGGCGGTGGCGAGCCTCGGCGCGGCCTTCCTGATCGACGGGCGCGGGCTGCGGCTGGCGGTTCTCTTCTTGCCCGCCCTCTGGCTCGGTCAAAGCGCGCTCACGCTTTATGTGTTGAACGGTCCGGCGGCGCTTTCCCCGGCGCTGGCTCTGGCCGCCGCGCTGGCGGGCGCCGTGCTGCTTCCCCGCCGATAGCGCCGCCGGCACCAGACTGTAAGACTCCTGTAAGCCAGGCTGTGCATTCGGGGGCCCAGAAATCAACGGCATGTCCATTGAAGGAGATTATCATGCGCTCTCTGTCACTCGCGGCGGGGCTCGCCCTCGCGCTCGCCACGTCCGTCAACGCCGCCTCGATCCCGGCCGGCGGGCATCTCGATTTCGACGTGGTCCGCAAGGGCAAGGATATCGGCGATCACAGCTACAGTTTCAACGGCTCGGGCGATGCGCTCACCG
>JAUIBJ010000768.1 GCA_030428025.1 Alphaproteobacteria bacterium | reverse complement strand
TAGGATACGGAAAGTTTAAGTCAATCGTTTGAATCCACTTGTGTGAGGATACGTGTCCATCTTGCGGATTCCTGAAGCCACACGCGCCGCCTGTCTTTCGATCCCGAACCTCTGATCCTCATGATTATGGCCGGATACTGCTTCGGCATCCGGTCGAAGCGGCGGGTCTGCGGGGAGGTGCATCTTGACCTTCGGACGGCAGACCTCGCGGCGGGTGCAGGTTTGATCCAAGTCTACTCGAAAAGAAGACATCCGGTCCCTTTTGGCGCCCGGGTACAACACACGGTTGGCTGCTTTTCACGCGTATCGTAGAATGCAGGGCATGGGGTATGTGACATCCCTCTTCGCGCGAAAGGTGGTCGCCGCGGCCGGCGGCGGGATCGATGCTGAAACGATGCTGGCCAGTGTCGGGATCACCCCCGAAGACCCTTGGGATACCGCGCAGATGATTCCAGCCGAGCGTTACTATGACCTGCTCGAAAGGATCGCAGACCAGATCGACGCGACCGACCTGCCGGTGCGCGTGGGTGCCTCCATGCGGCTCGACGAGTACGGGGCGCTCGGGCTGGCCTTCAAGGCTGCAACGACGCTCGGGGCGTCCTATGCGAGGGTGGAACGCTATGCACGCCTGTGGACCAGCGTCGCCGAATACGAGCTGCGGCCGGCCTCTGGAGGCACACTTTTCATCCTGCACCGGGCTGGCGAACGGCATCTCGGAATGCGGCTGTCGAACGAGGCCACCCTTGCGAGCGCCGTGTCCATCGCGAGGCAGGTCTGCCCGGTGCCGCTCGCGCCCTTGGAAGTGCTGGTCCGGCATCCCGCCCCGCGCTCGATCGCAGCGCATGAGGAGTGGTTCGGCTGCCCGGTGCGCTTCGGCGCCGATCTCGACGCGATCCTATATGCCGAAGAGGCGCTGGCACGGCCCAACATTCTCGGGGACGAGGGGATCTCGAAATACCTCACCACGCATCTGGATGCGGAACTGTCCGAGATCACCCGGGAGCCCGCGCTTGTCATCCAGGCGAAAGCATCGATCGCCCAGGCCCTAAGCGAGGGGACGCCGAAGATGGCCGAGATCGCCCGCGGCCTCGGCCTCAGTGCGCGGTCCTTCCACAGGCGCCTCTCCGAGCACGGAATGAACTTTCAGTCGCTGACAGAGCAAACCCGCCGTGACCTCGCCGAGGGGCTATTGAAAGACGAGAGCCGATCATTGGCCGAAATCGCGTTTCTGACAGGTTTCTCCGAACAGAGCGCCTTTACCCGCGCGTTCAAGCGCTGGGTCGGTGCGACGCCCGCGACCTACCGCAAGGATATGGCCCACCGCTGACAGGGGCATTGGCGACGGCGGTCAAAAGGTTGGCATCGCCGGTCAATACCGATCGGCATCGCCGCGCCTATCCCTTGGCCATCGAAACAGAAGCCAAGGAGATTCCCGATGCAAGACCAACCAATCCTCGTCATTGGCGCGACCGGCAAGACCGGCCATCGCGTCGCCAGCCGCCTCGAGGCGCGCGGCCTTCCCGTGCGTCGCGGTTCGCGCAATTCCGCAACGCCCTTCGACTGGGAGGCGCCGGAGACCTGGGCGCCGGCCTTGCGCGGGACCCGCGCGGCCTATGTAACCTATTTCCCCGATCTCGCCTTCCCCGGAGCCGTGGAAAAGCTCGAGTCCCTCTGCGAGACGGCCCGCGACGTGGGCGTCGAGCATCTCGTGCTGCTCTCCGGCCGCGGCGAACACCACGCGCGGCTGGGCGAAGAGGTGGTGCGCAATTCCGGCATCGACTTCACCATCGTCCGGGCCGCCTGGTTCGCGCAGAACTTCTCTGAAGGCTACCTGCGCGATCCGGTCCTGGCTGGTGTACTTCCGATGCCGGGCGGCGATGTCGCCGAGCCTATCATCGACATCGACGACATTGCCGA
>JAUIBJ010000767.1 GCA_030428025.1 Alphaproteobacteria bacterium | reverse complement strand
CTGGTTTCACGGCGTGCGCGAGGTGGCGCTCGCCCGGGCGGGCCTGCCGCTGACGGCGAGCCGGGGCGGCGTGTTCATCCGCGACGCAGAGGGCAGGACGCTCGGCGCGGTCGGCGTGGCGGGCGAGGCCGGGGAGTTTGACGAGGCTCTTGCCGTGGCGGGGATCGAAGCCGCCGGGCTGGTGGCCGATGCAGGATAGGCCGGAGGGCGTGCGGCAGGGGCTGGAGGTTCCGCCGGAGTCGGTTCGGCTTGCGCAGGGGCTTTCGTGGGAGGACGACTGGTTCGCGGTCGGGCCGATCGATGAGGGCACGCTTGCCATCGGCGAGCCCGCCTATCACCAGAAGAACTGGAGCTATCTGATCTCGGACGGCGGCGAGAGCCTGCTTTTCGACACAGGCGCGGGCCGGCGGCCCATTGCGCCGCTGGTGGCGCGCCATGCCCAAGGACCGGTGCGTGCCTTCCCCTCGCATATGCATTTCGACCATCTGGGCGGGGTGGGCGATTTCGGGCCCGTGCTGGTGGCCGATCTGCCGATGCTGCGGGCGGTGGCTCGGGATGGGGTGCTGCGGCCCACCGAAGAGATGCATCTGGGATATGTCGAGGGCATCGTGCCGCCGGAGTTTCCCGTAGGCCGCTGGGTCGCGCCGGGCGAGGTGCTGAGCGTCGGCGCGCGCCGGCTGCATTTGCTGCACACGCCGGGCCATTCGCCCGACAGCATCTCGCTTTGGGAGCCGGCGCGGAACCGACTCTATGCCGCCGATTTCATTTATCGCGGCGAGCTTTACGCACAGACGCCCGCCGCCTCGCTGCCGGCCTATCTGGACAGCCTCGATACGCTTCTGGGCTTTCTGCCGGAGCAGGTATGGATTCTCGGCGCACATGGGCAGACCGAAGGCGGCATGGATGACATCCCGCGGCTCGGCCATGCCGATCTGGTCGGGTTGCGCGACACGGTTGCAACGCTTCTTGCCGGGCCCGCGCATGAGGGCGCGCGGACGCTGAACGCTCGGATGACGCTGCTTTACTCTGAGGCAAGTTTCGGTGCGTAAGCTGCCTTCGAATGTCAGACCCCTCAGACGTGGTCGACCACCTGCAGATGCTGGGCCAGACGGTCGATCTCTCCCAGAAAGCGCAGCACCAGTTTCGGGTCGTGCGGCGCCGGCGTGACACCGGCCGGGATCTCGTTCAGCACCGCTTCGACCGTCAGGGAAACCGGGATCGACACAAGCCGCGCCATCGCCGTGCCGCGCTCGTCGCCCCAGGCATCCATCACGAAGGTCTTGTGCCAGACCGGCACACCCCCCTTCTCGGCCTTCAGCGAGACGCACAGCACCACCCGGTCGGGCTCGCCCTCGTCATAGGCGTTTTCCTTCCAGAACTGCTCGGACATCTCGCGCAGCCGGTCGTCGCCGTTCTTGCCCTCCAGCGCCTCGACCTCGGTAAAGACATCCTTCCACGCCTCCGCCCAGCCGTTGAGCCGGAGCGTGCCGCGCACGAACTCCTTCACCCGCCAGGCGGGCTCGAACCGGTAATCCTCCATGAAGGGCAGGCTGTCGCGATTCGGGTATACCTCGAAGGTTTCGGGCGTGGGCAGCGGCGCGGTGTAGCTGGAAATCGCATCCCACGGGCGGGCGACGTTCAACTCGGTGAAATTCCGGATCGAGCGCGAGGGCGAGCGCAGCGCCTTCAGCACGCCCAGCGGCGACCAGCTGAACTTGTAGCGGAACGGGTTGGGATGCTTGGGGATGCCACCGCAATAGGAGATGAAGGACAGGTCGTTTTCCGGATCGAAGGCATCCGAGCCGCGGTAATCGGCCACCAGATGATGCGCCATCAGATGGTCTATCCCCGGGTCGAGCCCCACCTCGTTGACGCAGGCCACCCCGCGCAGAAGCGCCTTGGCATGCAACTCGCGCAT
>JAUIBJ010000081.1 GCA_030428025.1 Alphaproteobacteria bacterium | reverse complement strand
GTCCTGCCGCAGGTTGACGCGCGGGTTGAGGAACTGGCCCAGCAGGTAGCCATGCGAGGCCAGGATCTCGACCCCGTCGAGCCCCGCCGCGCGCATCCGGGCGGCGCAGGCCGCAAAGCCCTCGACAATTTCGGCGATCAGCGCCCCCGGCATCATCCGGGGCATGACGTGGAAACGTTCGTTGGGCACCGCCGAGGGTGCGAAGGCCACCGCCTGCGAGCCGTCGGCCGCCTGCCCCATCTCGCGCCCCGGATGGGTCAACTGGCCAAAGACCTTGCAGCCATGCGCGTGGCAGGCCTCGGCAATGCGGCTGTAGCCGGGAATGCACGCGTCGTCATAGGCGCGGATCGCCGGGCGGCCGGAGTCGCCCGTGGGGTGCACGCGGGCGGCCTCGATCACGATCAGCGCCGCGCCGCCCCGGGCGCGCGCCTCGTGATAGGCGACCATCGCCTCGGTGGGCTGCCCGTCGCGCAGCATCACCGTCATGTGCCCGGTCGAGAAGATGCGGTTCTTCAGGACGTGACCGCGCAAGGCGAGCGGCGAGAGAAGATGCGGCAAGCCCGGCATGGCTAGTCTTCCGCCTTCTCCTGAGCGGCCAGCGCCTCGCGCAGGCGCAGCTTGCTCTTGTGGCGGGCGTCGCAGGTGTTGCAGGCGACGCCATCCGGAGCGGCCGTCGCCTCCGCCGTCGCGTCGCCGCGCAGAAGACCGTAGGCCCCCGCGCCGCCTGCAAGTGCCAGCGCCAGTAACAGTAGGGCCGCCTTCCGGGTCATGCCGTGCCCGTCGCCAGATAGTGGCGCAGCGGCGCGGCGCTGTCGTCCATGCCCTCTGATTCGCGGTCGAGAAAGGCGATCGCCGCCACCTCATGCGCGGTCAACTCCTTCAGCGCCGGCAGGTCCTCGGGCGGGGCCATCGCCTCCAGCCGGGCGAAATCGTCCATATAGGCGGGGAAGGATTCCTGCATTTCGGCAATCAGCACGGGCCACGCACCCGTCTTGCCCGCCGCCTGCGCCCGCCCATTCGCGCGCAGGCTGTCGGCGCAGCGGGGGGTCAGGCCGTATTTCTCCAGCAGCGGACGCACCGAGGCTGCGGCACGGGTCTCCACCCGCGCCATCAGGTCCATCTTTTCCCTGTGGTCGGGGGTATCCAGCCGTTCCGCGATGGCGCGGAAATAGCCTTCGCCCTCGATTTCCTCCTCGTAGTAGAGGGTGAGGGTCTTCAGGTAGTCCGGGCTGGCCGTTGTCATCGCATCCATTCCTTTCGTCAGGCCGTGGCGCCCACATCCACCCGGTCGTGCCGCAGCGGTGCGTCCGGATCGACGGGGTCGCCCATTTCGCGGGCATAGCGGTGGCCCGCATAGACCGCCGCGGCAATGATCGCCGGCGCCTCGCAATCGCCGATCCGGCGCAGGGTGAAGGGCAGTTGCCCGCGGTCGCCGCCAACCGTGGCCAGAAGATCGTGATAGAGCGCGTCGCGCGGTGCGCGCTGCGTGACCATCACCACCGAGGCCACCGGCAGCGCCCGTTCCTCTTCGGTGAATTCGCAGGCCAGCGTGGCCGTCTGCCCGTCAAAGCGTATCAGGGACTGCGCAAGTTCCAGCCCGATCCCCAGCTTCATCAGGTGGCTGCGCACCGTCCAGCGCTCCGAGGTCTTGCCGGCCCATTGCGACACCAGCTCCGACGGGGTGGCCAGCGTCACCTCCCGCCCCTCGGATTTCAGCAACTCGGCGATCACGCCGCCCATGTAATAGCCGTCCTCGTCATAGACCAGCACCGGCCCGTCGGGGCGGCGGCCCTCCATGATGTCGTCCGGGGTCAGCAGGCCCGGCACGCCGGGCTCGGCCACAGGCACATAGCATCCCCCGTCGAAACGCTCCACCCGCCAGGCGGCGCCGGTGGCGATGGCCACATGATCGGCGCCCACGCCCAGCACATCCTCGGCCGAGAGCGCGCTTTCGCGGAAGACCTCCACATTCGGCATCTCCAGAAGCTGCCGCTGGCGGTAGTCGCGCACGCGGATATATTCGGCCATCCCAGGCAGCGCGGCCTCGCGCGTGACCCGCCCGCCCAGTTCACGCGTGGCTTCGGCCAGCATCACCTTGTAGCCGCGCAGGCCCAGTGCCCGGGCGGCCTCCAGCCCCGCCGGCCCCGCGCCCACCACCAGCGCCGTTTCCTGCGCATGTGCCTTCGGCAGCCGTTCGGGGTGCCAGCCCTTTCGCCATTCCTCGCCCATCGTCGGGTTCTGGGTGCAGCGGATCGGCACACCGATGGAATCGCCCGCATAGCAGACATTGCAGCCGATGCATTCGCGGATGTCCTCGGCCCGGCCTTCCTCGATCTTCTTCGGCAGGAACGGATCGGCAATGGAGGGGCGCGCGGCGCCGATGAAATCGGTGATCCCGCGCTTCACCTGGCTGACCATCGTGTCGGGCGAGGTGAAGCGGCCAACGGTGACCACGGGCTTGGAGGTGACGGATTTCACGAAGTCCATGTAAGGCTCCAGCGCCGCCTCCTTGGTGAAGCGCGACACCCCCATCTCGACGAAATAGTTGGCGATATTGATGTCCCACAGGTCGGGCAGTTCGGCCAGGAGCGCCAGCATGTCGCGCCGCTCGCCATGGATCGGAACGCCGTCCTCGCCAATCTGCTCATCCGCCGCGAAACGCACCGCCACGGCGCAGCGGTCGCCCACCGCCTCTTTCGTCTCCTCGATCAGCTCGCGCACCAGACGGGTGCGGTTTTCCAGCGAGCCGCCATATTCGTCGCTGCGGGTGTTGATCCGGGGATCGAGGAAGTTGGACAGAAGATAAGTATGGGTGGCGTAGACATAGACGATGTCGAAACCCGCGTCGCGCGCCCTGAGCGCGGCCTTGCGGTGCCAGCGGCGCAGGGTGCGGATATCCTCGCGGTCCATGGCGCGGGTCTGATAGGGGTGACCGGCGAGATTGGGCATCGAGGCCACGTCCATCGAAGTCTCCCGCGTGAGCAGGTTGGCGGTGCGCGCGCCGCCATACCAAAGCTCGGCCCCGGCCAGCGCGCCATGGTCGTGCACACGCTCGCACATCAGCGCATGGGCGCGAATGTCGCTGTCGGACCAGAGCGCGGCGGAGGGGTGCGGCAGGTCGTCGGAACTGGGGTGGATGGAGTTGTATTCGGTGCAGACCACCGCCCAGCCGCCCTCGGCCTTTACCCCGCGCATGTCTGCCAGCATCTGCGGGCGCAGATAGCCCATGCCGGTGCAGTGGGGCACCTGGTAGAAGCGGTTTTTGGCCGTCACCGGGCCGATCTTCACCGGCTCGAACAGCACATCATAGCGAGGGTCACGCATCTTCAGTCTCTCCGTGCCGGCCAATCAGCGGTCAGTTCGATCAGTTCGCGGCGGAAGGGCACGCCGTCGGCCGGCGCGGCGCCCAGTTCGCGGGCGTGGCGGTGCCCGGAATGGACGGCGGCGGCGATGGTGCCGGGGGCAAGCGCATCCCCGATCCGGGCGAGCGAGGGCAAGCTGCCGGCCAGTTCGGTGTAAAGATCGCCCACAGGGCGGCGCATGGTCACCAGCACGGATGCCGCGCACTCCGCCTCCTGCGTCCGGCCGGTATAGATGCAGGCAAGCTCCGCCCCGCCTCTGCCGATGCGGGAAAGGTTGTGGGCGGTGACGATCCGCACGCCCAGCTCCATCAGCCGCGCCTGCACCCGGTGCTGTTCCAGCGTGGCATGGCTCCAGCAGGACACCTCGGTCGCGGGGGTGACCAGCGTCACCTCGCAGCCGTCCTGCCGCAGCGCCTCGGCGACGGCGCCGCCCATGTAGTAATGATCGTCGTCGAAGATCAGCACCGGCCCCCCGGGTCGGGTGCCTGCCATCACGTCCTCGGGGGTCAGCACCGTCGCCCCCTCCTCGGTGGGAATGCCGGTGGGGTTCTCGCGCCCCACCCCGTCGGCCGTCCAGCGCGCGCCGGTGGCCAGCACCACGTGGTCGGCGCCGAAATCGCGGATCGTTTCGGCCGTCATCGGGCTTTCGAGATAGAGCGCCACATCGGCCATCTGTCCGATCCGCCAGGTGCGGTGATCGACCACCCTGCCCCATTCGGACAGCCCCGGCAGGCGCCGCTCGCGCGCCAGCCGCCCTCCTGCCTCCGCCCCCTTGTCGGCCAGCGTCACCGCATAGCCGCGCTGCCCCAGCGCACGGGCGCATTCCAGCCCGGCTGGGCCCGCGCCGACAATGAGAACTGTCTCATCGGCATGTTTCGGCGCGATCCGCTCGGGGTGCCAGCCGCTGCGCCATTCCTCGCCCATCGTGGGGTTCTGGGTGCAGCGCATGGGCACGAAGCTCGTGTCGCCAGAGATGCAGATATTGCAGCCGATGCATTCGCGAATGTCCTCGACACGCCCCTCCTCGATCTTCTTCGGCAGGAAGGGATCGGCGATGGAGGGCCGCGCGGCACCGATGAAATCAAGCTTGCCGCCCTTGATTAGCGACACCATCGCGTCGGGCGAGGTGTAGCGCCCCACCCCTACAACCGGTTTCGACGTCACCTGTTTCACGAAGGCGACATAGTCGTCCTGAAACCCTTGGCCCGCAAAGCGCGACGGCGCACTGTCATTCGACCAGTCGCTGATATTGACGTCCCAGAGGTCTGGCTCCTCGGCCAGCATCTCGATCAGGTCGCGCCCCTCGCCGTCGCTGGTGAACCCCAGCGGGCCCTTCAGCTCGTCCACCGCCAGCCGGATCGCGACGGCGCAGGTATCGCCTACCGCGTCCTTGGTGTCGGCCAGAATCTCACGCAGGAGGCGGGACCGGTTTTCCAGCGAACCGCCATACGCATCCGTCCGGTGGTTGCGGTAGCGCGACAGGAAATGCGACATGGTCGAGAGCTGATGGCCGACATACACATAGACGATGTCCGCCCCGGCCCGGCGGGCCCTCAGCGCGGCAGCGCGGTGCCAGTGGCGCAGGGCGCGGATATCCTCGAGGTCCATCGCCCGCGCCTGCACCGGCTCGCGCATCGTCACCGGCATGTCCGAAGGGGCGAGCGGCGGTACGCGGCTGTAGAGATTGGCGCTGGTCTGCCCGGCATGGTTCAACTCCACCCCGGCGAGGCTGCCGAATTCGTGGATGCCCTCGCACATCCGTGCCAGAACCGGAATGTCACGGTCGTCCCAGAGGCGCCCGCCGGCCCAGGGCGTGTGATCGCCAGAAGGATGGATCTCCACCTCCTCGGTGCAGACCACGGCCCAGCCGCCCTCGGCCTTCACCCGCCGCATCTCGGCCATGGAGGAGGGAAAGCTGCGGCCCATTCCGTTGCAATGGGGCACCTGATAGAACCGGTTCCGGGCGGTCACCGGGCCGATCTTTACCGGCTCGAACAGAATGTCGAAACGGGGGTCGCGGGGCATGGGCGGGCTTATCCTTTGGGGTTGTCGGTCTCTCGGGACGGTTCGAAATGGCGGGGAAAGGTGTCGGCCAGATAGTCCCGGATGCGCCGCTTGGCCTCCTCGCGAGTGAACTTGCCCGGATACATCAGGATATTGAGGCAGAACCCGTCGAAGAGGCCCTCCAGCGTCGCCGCCGCATCCTCTGCCACGGTTTCGGGATAGCCGTCCGCTGCCACGATCTCGGACAGAAGCGCGCTGGTGGTCTGCCAGCGTTCCTCGTCGATCTCCGTCATCAACTGGCGATAGGAGGCGCGATAGCCCGCCTCGCCATAGAAGCCGAACCAGACCGACAGTTTCTTGCGGCTGCAGATCTGAGGGTGGAACTCGGCATCGACGATGGCCAGAAGCTTGGCCTCGGGTGTCAGCTCGGCCTTTTCCACGCTGCTGCGCCACTGGTCTCGATGCTCGTCAGCCAGAAAGCGCAGGGTTTCCTCGAACAGGTTCTCCTTGTTCTTGAAATGGAAGTTGACGATGCCGATGGAAAGGCCGGCGAAGCCGGTGACCGTGGTCATTGTGGTGCCGGAAATACCGAACTTGCTGATCGACTCGATGGTGGCCTCGATCAGCTGGCGCCGCCGCACTTCTCGCGATGCGGTCCGCCCGGAGCGTCGGTTGGTTTTTGCCGCCTTGGCGGTCGCGTCGGCCATAGTCTCTTCCTGATTGCGTTCGGGCCCGGACCCGCCGGGCCCCCTTCAGTCCCCGGCGAGCAGGACCAGCGACTCCTCGTTCCAGCTCAACCAGATCGGGCGGGCCCGATCGGCGGTGGCGATGGCGTTCTCCTTGTTCTGGGCGGAGACGGCCACGGGTTTTTCCAGCCCGTCGAGACGCACGTAGTGGTGGCTGCGCTCGCCCAGATAGGCGGAGTTCTCCAGCGTCCCCTCGATCCGGCCACCCTCACCCTCGGGCCGGCTGTCGCTGATGCCCAGCTTTTCGGGGCGGATCGCCACCTGCACCTTGTCGCCCTCGGCGACCGCCGTCTCCCGGCGGTCGAGCCGGAGCGTGCCCAGCCCTTCCGCCGCGACCTCGACCGAGGTGCCGTTGACGCCCGAGACGGTGCCGTCGAAGAAGTTCATCGTGCCGATGAACGAGGCCACCCGGCGGGAAGAGGGCCGTTCGTAAAGCCCTGTGGGCGAATCCATCTGCAGCACGCGGCCCTCGGACATCACCGCGATCCGGTCGGACAGAGTCAGCGCCTCTTCCTGATCGTGGGTGACGAAGACGAAGGTGATGCCCACCGTACGCTGAAGGTCACGCAGTTCGAGCTGCATCTGCTCGCGCAGCTGTTTGTCGAGCGCCCCCAGCGGTTCGTCGAGCAGCAGCACCTTGGGCCGCAGGATCAGGGCGCGCGCCAGCGCGATGCGCTGCCTCTGGCCACCCGACAGCTCGTTGGCCTTGCGATCGCCGTAGCCCGGCAGCTTGATCAGCTCCAGCATCTCGTCGACCATCTCGTCGCGTTTCGCCTTGGGCAGCTTCTGCTTGCGCAGCCCGTAGGCGATGTTGTCGCGCACATCGAGATGCGGAAAGATCGCGTAGCTCTGGAACACCATGTTCACCGGCCGCATATGCGGCGGCACTTCCGACATCGGCTGGCCGTCTATGTAGATTTCCCCGGAACTGGGGCTTTCGAACCCGGCCAGCATCCGCAGCAGGGTGGTCTTGCCGCAACCGGACGAGCCCAGCAGCGAGAAGAACTCGCCATGGCCGATGTCGATCGAGACATCGTCGATGGCTTGGAACTTGCCGAAGAACTTGTCGACATTCCGGATCGAGATGAATGCGTCAGAGGTCATGGGTCAGTCTCCCTTGATCGTGCTGACATGGGCGCCGCGGTTGATCCAGAGACCGACGAACACGATCGCGAAGGACGCGGCGATGATGAAGGACGACAGCGCCAGCACCGACGGGAACTCCTGCGGGAAACGCAACTGCCCCCAGATATACATCGGAAGCGTCGGCTGGGTGCCGGTCAGGAAGAAGGCCATGATGAACTCGTCGAAGGACACCGTGAAGCACAGCATCAGGCTGGCGATCACGCCGGGGAAGACCATCGGAAGGGTTACCCGCCAGAAGGTCCACCAGGCGTTCTCGCCCAGATCGGCCGAGGCCTCCTCCAGCGACGGGTCGAACCCTTCGAAGCGCGGCAGCAGGGTGGCGATGGAAAACGGCAGGCAGACGATCATGTGTCCGATCGTCACCGTATAGAGCGACAGCGGCACGCCCATCTGGCTGAACAGCACCAGCAAGGCCACCCCGAAGATGATCAGCGGCACCACCAGCGGCAGCATGATGAACCCAACGAGCGGCCCCCGGCCCGGAAAGCGGTAGCGGGTAATGGCCTTGGCGCCGAAGATCCCCAGCGCCGTGGACAGAACAGACACCACGGCGCCCACCTTCACGCTGTTCATGAAGGCGTTCCAGACCGCCTCGCGATGGAAAAGCTCGACATACCATTTCACGGTAAACCCCTCGAGCGGAAACCTGACATAGATGGAGTCGTTGAAACTGAACAGCGGGATGAACAGCACCGGCACGTAAAGCACGATCAGAAACACGATCGCATAGACCTGCAGGGGCCTGTTCGGGCGGCGGATATAGGATTCCGAACTCATGAGATGCGCCTCCGGACAAAGTTCGTCAGCAGGATGAAGACGACGCAGATCACCGCGATCACCAGCATCAGGATGATCGACAGCGCGGCCCCCATCGGCCAGTTGTTGATCGGGCCGAACTGTTTCTGGATCAGGTTGCCGATCATCGCCCCGTCAGGCCCGCCAAGCAGGGCCGGCGTGATGTAATCGCCCGTGGTCGGGATGAAGATCAGCAGGCTGGCCGAGATCACGCCGGGCAGCGACAGCGGCAGCGTGATCCGCAAGAACCGCATCACCGGGCCGTCGCCCAGATCGGTCGCGGCCTCCAGCAGGGACTTGTCAATCTTCTCGAGCGAGACATACATCGGCAGGATGGCGAAGGCGGCCCAGGCATGGGCCAGAGTGATGATCACCGCCTCCTTGCTATAAAGCAGGAATTCCAGCGGCGTCTCGATCAGGCCTATCGTCATCAGCGCCGAGTTGATCACCCCCTCGTAGCCCAGCACCACCTTCCACGCGAAAACCCGCAGCAGGTAGCTGGTCCAGAAAGGCAGCGTCATGAAGACCAGCCAGAGCATCTTGTTTCGGTGGACATGGAAGGCCACGTAATAGGCCATCGGATAGCACACCACGACCGTCACGACCGTCGCGATGCCGGATATCCAAAGCGACCGGGTCAGAAGCGCGCCATAGATAGGCCGTTCGGCCGCCTGTTGATAGTTGTTCGTGGTCAGGGTGGTGTCGAAATCGAAACCGACCGCCGTCCACAGGCTCATCACCACCAGGATCATGAACGGCACCAACAGCGCGACGAGCATGAAAACCAGGGTGGGCGACAGCAGCGCGAAGCCGCGGGCCGCCTCGGAACGGTAGATCAGCCGCGCGAACCAGTTGGCCCGGCGGATCGGCATATCCGACGACGAGGCTCCGCTCAGGGTTTGATCGCTCATGGGACAATCCAAATCGGGGTTGCCCAGCCGGACCGGAACCCGGCCCGGCTGGGGAGTGCACGAGGCTTCCAGACTGCCCCCGCCCCCGGGCTGCCGGGGAACGGGGCAGGCACGGCGAAGATCAGAAGCCCGCCTTGATCTCTTCGAACATGGCGTTCATCTTGGTTTCCCATTCCTGCGTCTGCGGGATCTGGAAATGCCCGGCCTGAAGAATGTCCGCCGGCGTCTTGCTCAGGCCCAGCCCGGCAAGCTCTTCCTCTTCGAAGTGATCGAACGACTTGGCGTTGGAATGGCCATAGCCGTAGTCGCCGATCATGAACTTGCCGGTCTCGACGCTCAAGAGCGAGTCGATCACGTCATAGGCGAGGTCGAGCTTGGGCGCGTCCTTGTGGATCATCAGGCCGCAGACCCAGGTCAGCGCGCCTTCCTTGGGATCGGCGAACTTGACCGGCACGCCCTCGGCCTTGAGCAGGGCGGCCGAGCTGTTCCACGTCATCGCCGCAACCATCTCGCCCGAGGCCAGCGCCTGTTCCAGCGTGGTGGTGTCGTCGGTATAGGTGCGGATCAGCGGGCGCTGTTCGCGCATTACCGCCGCGATCT
>JAUIBJ010000766.1 GCA_030428025.1 Alphaproteobacteria bacterium | reverse complement strand
GAAGAGCGTTATCGCCCCGGTGCCCAGCCCCTGCATGGCAAAGGCGAAATCCGCAAGCCCGTCATGGCGGGCCAGGGTTTCCCGGATCAGGCAGAGCGTGCGCACATCCAGTTGCTCGCCCGCCCCGGCAGCACTGTGGCGCAACCAGCCGCCCGCGCCCAGATCCGCCACCAACGCCCGGCAGGCGGCATCCACGTCGCCATGATCCACCGCACCCAGATGCGCCGCCGCCCAGGTCTCCAGGTCGTCCGCCAGCGCCCGGTGCGCGTCGCCGAAAAACGGCCAGTCGAGAAAGCTCCGGTCAGGCATTGCACGCGCCCTCTTTCCTCTTGCCGGAAATATCCCCGCCGGAGGCTCCCGCAGCTTGCCCGATGCGCAACATCCACATGGCTCAATCCCCCTCGAACACCGGTGTTTCCTTCGCGACAAAGGCGCGATAGGCCCGTTCGAAATCGCCCGTCTGCATACAGATCGCCTGCGCCTGCGCCTCGGCTTCGATCGCCTGCTCGATCGACATCGACCATTCCTGCGCCAGCATGGTCTTGGTCATCATGTGGCCGAAATTCGGCCCCGCCACCAACTGCGCGGCCAGCGCGCGGGCGTCCGCCTCCAGCGTTTCCGCCTCGACCAGCCGGTTGTGGAACCCCCAGGCATGGCCCTCGTCGGCCGACATCGACCGCCCGGTGTAGAGCAGCTCCGCCGCCCGGCCCTGCCCGATGATCCGGGGCAGGATCGCACAGGCCCCCATGTCGCAGCCCGCCAGCCCGACACGGGTGAACAGGAATGCCACCCTGGCCTGCGGCGTCGCGATCCGCAGATCCGATGCCATGGCGATGATCGCTCCCGCCCCCACGCAGATCCCGTCGATGGCCGCAATCACCGGCTTGCCGCAGTTCACCATCGCCTTGACCAGGTCGCCGGTCATGCGGGTAAAGGCCAGCAGCTCCTTCATGTTCATGCGGGTGAGCGGCCCGATGATGTCATGCACGTCCCCGCCCGAGCTGAAATTGCCCCCGTTCGAGGCAAAGACCACCGCCCTGATGTCATCGGTATAGACAAGATCGCGGAACCAGTCGCGCAGTTCCGCATAGCTGTCGAAGGTCAGCGGGTTCTTGCGCTCGGGCCGGTCCAGCCGCACCGTGGCGATGCCGTCCTCGATCGTGCACAGAAAATGGGTAGTGTCGGCGGCAGTCATGGTTTTTCCTCTGTCAGAATGCGGTCCAGCGTCGCGGTCACCGCGCCCGCTTCATCGGCGTCAAGCGCCCCCAACAGCCCGTCGACCCAGGCTTCGTGGCGGGCGGCCTGGCGGGCGAACTCCTCTTCGCCCTTGCGGGTCAGGCGGACCCGGTTGGCGCGGCGGTCGCCGGGCACCGGCTCGCGCAGCACATGGCCGTCTTCGACCAGCCGTTCGACAATACCGGTGACATTGCCGTTCGACACCATCAGGAGGCCCGACAGCTCGCTCATCTTCAGCCCGCCCGTATTGCGGGCCAGCGCGCTCATCACGTCGAACCGCGGCAGGGTCGAGGCGAACTCGGTCCTCAGGTTCTCGCGCAGGCCGGATTCGACCGTGCGCGTGGTCTTGAGCAGTTTCAGCCACAGGCGCAGCCGGGACTTGCTGTCCGGCCCGGTATCGGGGTGGGGAACAGGGGCGGTCATATCTCTCCTCCCGACAGGGCAAGCGCATGGCCGTTCACGGACCGGGCGGCCTCGGAGCAGAGCCAGAGCACCGCGCCCGCCACCTCGTCCACCTGGATGAACCGGTCCTGCGGATTGCCCTTGCGCAGCGACTTTGCCGCAGCTTCGGGGCTGAGGCCGGTCTTGTCCACGATATTGGCAATCGAGCGGTCGAGCATCGGGGTCTCGATGAAGCCCGGGCAGATGGCGTTGACGGTGATCCCGCTGCGGCCCAGTTCCACCGCAA
>JAUIBJ010000080.1 GCA_030428025.1 Alphaproteobacteria bacterium | reverse complement strand
CAGCGCGGAAGAGCCGCACCTCTCCCCCCTCCAGCAGCGCCCGCAGCCTGTCGGCGGCGAGCGCGGCATGGGCCAGTTCCGCCTCGCAGCGGGGATTTTCCAGCCGGGGCACGTCGAGCTCCGGCAGCCGCGCCAATACCTCCTCGTCCTCGCCATCGCAGGCGAGCAGAACCGTGGCCCCGTCGATCACCTCGTTCACCGCACATGCGGCCATCGCCTCCCCGCCCGGGTTCCAGTGACGCACCAGCCACAGCCACGCCACCACGGTCAGACAGGTCAGCACCATGGCACGGGTGACGAAACTCAACGTCATGCATCGGCCCCGCACCAGCTTTTACGCCTGCCGCCATCGTACCACCGCGCCAGACCCGCGTTGACCAAAGTGCGCCCGGGGTCCTGACCATCCAAGAACAAGCGTATCAGTGTACGGTCGTACTTGTCGGTGCCTTTCGGCCGGGCCACCGCTTCCGTCGACGTCCAGAGCATCCAGCGCAAATAGTAGGTCGCGGCAACCGATTTGAAGAACTCCGACGGGCAGCGCGCCTTGAACTCCGGCGTGTCGTAGCCCAAAATCCGGCCGCGTCGATACGGAAGACCATCCCCCGGGCAGTGGATCTTCACCGTGTCGCCATCGACCACGGCCCAGATCTTGCAGCCGCCGCTCTTGCGCCAGGCCAGGCTCGCGGCGTCGAGCGCAGCCGGACCGAGGAGCACCAGCAAAAGTGCGGCAAAAGCCATCGTTCCGCGCCTTGGACGCCGCAGTCTCGGCTGCCCACGCCGCATTTTTCCGGGCGGCGTGCCAAGATCCCATTTGGGATGCCGGCGCGCATCCCGTTTGAACGGGACGACCGTGCCTGACCGCTTGCGCCAAGCGCCGCCTCGCGTCCACGAAATCCTACGCCTGCGTGCCATCCTCACATCCTGAACACACCAAACCTGGTCTCCTCGATGGGCGCATTCAGCGCGGCGGCCAGCGACAGCGCCAGCACGTCGCGCGACTTGCGCGGATCGATGATGCCGTCGTCCCACAGCCGCGCGCTGGCATAGAGCGGATGGCTCTGATGCGCGAACTGCTCCAGCGTGGGGCGCTTGAATTCCTCCTCTTCCTCGGTCGACCAGGTCCCGCCCTTGCGCTCGATGGCCTCACGGCGCACGGTGGCAAGCACGCCCGCGGCCTGTTCGCCGCCCATCACGCAGATCCGCGAGTTTGGCCATGTCCACATGAAGCGAGGCTGATAAGCCCTTCCCGCCATGCCATAATTCCCCGCTCCGAAGGAACCGCCCACCAGCATGGTGATCTTTGGAACGGAGGTGGTGGCCACCGCCGTCACCATCTTCGCGCCATGCCGGGCGATGCCCTCGGCCTCGTAGGCGCGGCCGACCATGAAGCCGGTGATGTTCTGCAGAAACACCAGCGGGATCTTGCGTTGGCTGCACAGTTCCACGAAATGCGCCCCCTTCTGGGCGGATTCGGAAAACAGCACGCCGTTATTGGCGATGATCCCCACCGGGCAGCCTTTCACATGGGCGAAACCGCAGACCAGCGTCTCGCCGAACCGCGCCTTGAACTCGTCGAAGCGCGAGCCGTCGACCACGCGGGCGATCACCTCGCGGATATCGTAGGGCGTGCGCAGGTCGGCGGGCACCACGCCGAGGATCTCTTCGGGATCATAGGCGGGCTCCTCGGGGCTTTGCCAGAGCACCGTGTCGGGCCGGCTGCGGTTGAGCCCCGCCACCGCGCGCCGCGCGAGCGCCAGCGCATGCGCGTCGTCCTCGGCCAGATAGTCGGCCACGCCCGACAGCCGCGTATGCACGTCGCCCCCGCCCAGGTCCTCGGCACTCACCACCTCACCCGTCGCGGCCTTCACCAAGGGCGGGCCGGCGAGGAAGATCGTGCCCTGCTCGCGCACGATGATCGTCACGTCCGACATGGCCGGCACATAGGCACCGCCCGCCGTGCACGACCCCATCACGACGGCGATCTGCGGGATGCCGCGCGCGCTCATGTTGGCCTGGTTGTAGAAGATGCGGCCAAAATGGTCGCGGTCGGGGAAAACCTCGTCCTGATTCGGCAGGTTGGCGCCGCCCGAATCCACCAGATAGACACAAGGCAGGCGGCATTCGGCGGCGATCTCCTGCGCGCGCAGGTGTTTCTTCACCGTCATCGGGTAATAGGTGCCGCCCTTCACCGTGGCGTCGTTGCAGACGACCATGCAATCCTGCCCGTGAATTCGCCCCACCCCGGCGATCATCCCCGCGCCGGGCGCGGCGCCGTCATACATGTCATGCGCCGCCGTGGCCCCGATTTCCAGAAACGGGCTGCCGGGGTCGAGCAGGTTGGCCACCCGTTCGCGCGGAACCATCTTGCCGCGGCTGGCCTGCCGTTCGCGGGCCGCCGCGCCGCCGCCGGCGGCCGATAGCGCCACCGCCGCCCCGACCTCTTCGAGCGCGGCCAGATGGGTGCGGCGGTTGGCCTGGAATTCCTCGGATGCGGGCAGCGCCCCGGATGTCAGTTTCATGAAACCTCCATTGCAGATGCGGGCGGCTCGCCCCGCGCGAATACTGTTGCCGGAATGCCGCAGCGGGCAGGCATATGCGCGACTTGACCTGCATCAAAGAGGGAATCGCGGATCGGGGTCATTCCGGGCTCATAACGCAACGATGGACAAGAACAATGAAGACCCTTAGCGCACTCACTCTCTCCACCGCCCTCGTCGCTCTTGCCGCTCCGGCCATGGCCCAGTCGAAGGGCGACATGCTGCTCGGTCTCGGCCTCCACTGGGTGATCCCCACAGATGATTACAGCGCCACCGCCGCCGGACCCATCCGCGTCGACGACAATGTGCGCCCGACCCTGACCTTCGAATACTTCATCGCCGACCGGGTCGGCCTTGAGGTTCTCGCGGCCTGGCCCTTCGAGCATGACGCCGAACTTCTGGGCGCGGGCGACGTGGTCAAGACCAAACACCTGCCGCCGACCGTCTCGCTGCAGTACTACTTCACCAACAATTCCTCGATGACCCCCTTCGTCGGCGTCGGCGTCAACTACACCCATTTCTGGGATGAAAAGGGCCAAGGCGTTCTGGCCGGCGTGCCGGTCAGCCTGGACGACAGCTGGGGCGTGGCGCTGCATGCCGGCATCGATTTCGCCATCAGCGACAACGCCTCGCTGCGGACGGATATCCGCTGGATGGACATCGACACCAAGGCCAGCGTGGGCGGCGTGCCGATCGGCAGCGTCAGCATCGACCCGATCGTGGTCGGCGCGGCCTATGTGATGAAATTCTGAACCGGTCGCAGATCGGGACAGGCGCGGGCCGGCAGCGATGCCGGCCCGTTTCGTCTGGGCCGCGGTCATGACAGGGCCTCCCGGGCCGCGCGGGCCTTCAACTCCTTGCGGATCACCTTGCCCGTCACCGTCATCGGCAGGCCGTCGCAAAACTCGATTTCCCTAGGATATGAATAACTTGCAAGCCGGTCCTTGACGAAGGCCCGCAAGGTCTCGGCCAGTTGCGGCGCGGGCTCGAAGCCCGGTTTCGGCACCACATAGGCCTTGACGATCTCGGTGCGCATCGGGTCGGGCTTGCCCACCACGCCCACTGTCGCCACCGCCGGGTGGCGCAGCAGGCAATCCTCGATTTCCGCCGGCCCGATCCGGTAACCGGCGGAGGTGATCACGTCGTCCTCGCGGCCGATGAAGCGCAGATAATCCCCCTCCCAGAGTCCCCGGTCGCCGGTCAGCATCCAGTCTCCACGGAATTTCTCTGCCGTCGCTTCTGGCCGGTTCCAGTAACCCAGCATCATCGAGGCCGAGCCTCGCCGTACGGCCACTTCGCCTTCGCCCTCAGCCGGGTGGCCGTCAGCGTTTAGCACCGCGATATCGTGCCCCGGCACCGGCCTGCCGATGCAACCAGGGCGCGGATCGAACAGCGCGGCGCAGGAGCTGGCCACCATGTTGCATTCGGTCTGCCCATAAAATTCGTTGATGGTCAGCCCGAAGGCCCGGCGTCCCCAGTCGAGCATCTCCGCCCCCAGCGGCTCGCCGCCGCTGGCCACGCTGCGCAGGCCCGCGATTGAAGTGTCTGCGGCTTTCAGCATCCTGAGCGCCGTAGGCGGAAAAAATACATTGCGCACAGCACCCTCGCGCACGATCCTCGCGCAATCCTCGGGGGTGAATTTCGGCAATCGAGCCGCCACGACCGGCACGCCGAGCGCGAGCCCCGGCATCAGCACATCGAAGAGGCCCCCGATCCAGGCCCAGTCGGCCGGCGTCCACAGACAGTCGCCCGCTTGCCCCAGAAAATCGTGGCTGATCTCGACGCCAGGCAGATGCCCCTTCAGTACCCGATGCGCATGCAGTGCGCCCTTGGGCGGGCCGGTGGTGCCGGAGGTGTAGATCAGTACGGCGGGGTCTTCGGGGCCGGTATCGACCGTTTCGAAGGGGCCTTCCGGCAAGTCCACTTCCTCCGGCACCAGCGGCGCAACCCCCTCCAGCCCGGCCAGAAGGGCTGTGCCTTCTGCATCGGTGACAACGATCCGGGCGCCTGCATCTGTCACCCGGCTTGCCAGCGCGTCCTGCTTGAACAGTTTGAACAAGGGGATTGAAATCGCGCCGATTTTCCAGATCGCGATATGGGCGGCGGCACACCACGCGCCCTGCGACCGCAGCACGCCCACCCGGTCGCCCCGGACGACGCCGCGCGCCGCCAGCTCCAGCGCCAGGGCATCCGCCATCGCCCGAAGCCGGGCATAGGTGACCTCGTCGCGCCCGTCGCTCAGGTCGATGATCGCCACACGGTCTGCCGCGCGGGCGGCCCAGTCGTCACAGACCTGGGCGGCCATGTTGAGGCGCTCGGGCAAATCCCATGCGAACCCGTCAAAGAGTGCCTGATAGGACCGGGCCCGTTCCAGCATCACCCCCCCATCCGCGATGTTTCCAGATAGATCACCTGTTCGGCGGTGGTCCGCATCAGGCAGTCCACACCGGCCGGCCCGGCCCCGGTGCCCCCGCCCCAAAGCGAGCGGGCATGGGCGCATTTGGCGTCGCGGAATGGGATCCAGGCGCGCTGCATGTCGCGCAGCGCCTCTGCCTGGCTGGGCGCATGGCCGCCATATTCGGCGTTGTCCGCGTCCGCCCGGCGCGCCTCGTCCATCAACTGGCCGTAAACGGCGTTGAGCCGCGCATCCCACAAATCGAGTTCGCGCGAGAGACAGCCCCCCATGCCCACGGTCGACTCGCCCCCCGGCGTGTCGGCCATGCAGCGCGCGGCGGAGCGGCCGGCGCAGGCCAGCCGCGCGGCGGGGTCAGGGGCGCCAGCAAGGCAGGCCTCGCTCGCCCGCGGAGAGAAGACAAGCTCCTGCGCCGCGGCCGGCGCGGCCAGAAGCAGTAGACACAGAAACGCTCTCATCCCATCGCCCCCATCATCTCGCGCCCGATCAGCATCCGCCGGATCTCGGATGTGCCTGCGCCGATCTCCATCAGCTTGGCGTCCCGGAAAAGGCGCGAAACGGGCGCGTCCTGCAGGAAGCCCGCGCCGCCCATCGCCTGCACCGCCTGATGCGCCTGCACCATCGCCTGTTCGGAGGCGTAAAGACAACAGGCGGCGGCGTCCTGACGGGTCACCTCGCCCCGGTCGCAAGCCTTGGCCACCTCGTAGACATAGGCGCGCGCCGAGTTCATCGCAGTGTACATGTCGGCAATCTTGCCCTGCATCAGCTGGAAGTTTCCGATCGGCTGGCCGAACTGGCGTCGCTCGGCCATGTAGGGCATGACCTCGTCAAGACAGGCCGCCATGATGCCAAGGCCGATGCCCGCCAGCACCACGCGTTCGTAATCGAGCCCCGACATCAGCACGCGCACCCCGCGCCCCTCCTCGCCCAGCACGTTCTCGAACGGCACGTCCACATCCTCGAAAACCAGCTCGGCGGTGTTCGAGCCGCGCATGCCCAGCTTGTCGAAATGCGGCGAGGTCGAGAAGCCCTTCATCGACTTTTCGATCAGGAAGGCGGTGATCCCCTTCGATCCCGCCTCCGGGTCGGTCTTGGCATAAACCACCAGAGTGTCGGCATCCGGCCCGTTGGTGATCCAGTATTTGGTGCCGTTCAGACGATAGTATTCGTTGCGCTTCTCGGCGCGCAGCTTCATGCCCACCACGTCGCTCCCCGCGCCCGCCTCGGACATTGCCAGCGCGCCGACATTCTGGCCAGAGACCAGACCGGGCAGGTATTTCGCCTTCTGCGCGTCATTGCCATTCAGCCGGATCTGATTGACGCAGAGGTTGGAATGGGCGCCATAGCTGAGCGAGACGGAGGCCGAGGCGCGCGCCACTTCCTCTACCGCCACCACATGCGCCAGATAGCCCATGTCGGCCCCGCCATATTCCTCGGGCACGGTGATACCCAGAAGACCCAGCTCACCCATCTCCGGCCAAAGGGCGTTTGGAAACGCATTCGTCGCGTCGATTTCGGCGGCCATCGGCTTCAGCCGGTCCTGCGCCCAGCGATGCGTCATCTCGCGCAGCGCGTTCACATCCTCGCCCAGATCGAATTTCATGACGGCGTTGAACATCGGGAGCTCCGGCATTTATTGAACAGGTGTTCATTTACTATCTCCGAAACCGAGTCGCGTCAATCCCGGATGCGGCGGCACCGGGGCGGAACCCCGCCCCGCAAGGCCGCGTTGAGGGGCAGAAGAGGTTGCATCTGAAAGGAACCCAACATGACCTATACTCTGAAAGACACATTCTGGGACCGGCTCGACGACATCACCGCGGGCATGCTCTCGGCACCTTCGGCACCTCCGCGCCCCATGGCGCATGCGGCCAGGCGCAAGGACAACATGCTGTGGTTCATCACCGCCCAGGGCACGGACATCGCCGAAGCAGCGAAGGGCGGAGCACAGGCGCAGTACACGCTGGCCAGTTCGCAAGGGCAACTTTACGCCGCCGTCGAGGGAACGCTCTCGAAAGTGAACGACCCCGACAAGCTCGACGAGATCTGGTCGCCCATGGCCGCGGCCTGGTTCGAGGAGGGGCGGCAGGACGACGACATCGTCCTCGTCGGCTTCAAGCCCACCAAGGCGGAAGTCTGGGAAACCGACGGCAAGGCGAAGACACTGTTCGAGATGGCCCGCGCGAACATGAGCGATGACACGCCGGACGTGGGCCAGCACGGCCATCTGACCTTCTGAGGCCCGGCCGGCCGACAGTCGCGGCTTGCCAAGGCCGCGTCGTGTCGGTCAGGCGGCCTGTTCCTGCCAGACCGCGCCCACCTCGGCCCGGATGATGCGCGCGATCAGGGCGCAGTCGTCCAGCGAAAAGGTCAGCGGCAGGCGCATGTCGACGATACCCTTCAGCACCCGGTCGGATTTGGGCATCCGCTCGCCGGGGGCATAGCGCCAGCTGTCGTAACGGCTGGTGAACCCCGTGGGCTCGGCGCCGCCGAACCACTTGAGTTCCACCCCGCGTACCAGACAGCGGTCGATCACTTCGGCGATGGCGCCATCGGACCAGTCGAGCAGCAGGAACTGGATGGACGAGCCCACATAGCGCTCCGGCTCCGGCCGCTCGACGAGCCGCAGGCCGGGCGTGCCGCGCAAGCCGTCCTCGACAGTGCGGTAGCGGTCGTTCCAGGCAACGCACTGCGCGTCGAGCCGGGCCAGCTGTGGCCGCAGGATCGCCGCGCGCAGATTGTCCATCCGGCCCGAGACATTGGGGGTTTCGTATTTCACCCGGGCGAAGACCTCCTCGGGCGGGCGCGTACCGTGACGGCCATAAAGCATGTAGGAGCCCGACAGGATCACCGCGCGCGCCATCACCTCGTCATCGTCGGTGACCAGAAAGCCGCCCTCGCCGGAATTCATGTGCTTGTAGGTCTGGGTGGAATAGCAGCCGATCAGCCCGTGCCGCCCCGAGGGCGTGCCGCGCCAGGACGCGCCCATCGTGTGGGCGCAATCCTCGATCACGGTGAGACCCCGCGCCTCGCGAAGTGCCATCAGCCGGTCCATGTCGCAGATATGCCCGCGCATGTGGCTGAGCAGCAGCACGCTTGCCTCGCCCGCCTTTTCGGCCAGGTCGTCGAGGTCGACCACCAGATCCTCGGTGACGCCCACGAAGACCGGCACCGCGCCCACACTGGCAATGGCGCCCGGCACCGGTGCCAGCGTGAAGGCATTGGTCAGCACCCGATCGCCCGGCTTGACGCCCAACGCGCGCAGGGCGGTGGCCATCGCGTAGCCGCCCGAGGCCACGGCCAACGCATACCGCGCTCCGGTATAGGCGGCGAACTCCCGCTCGAGCAGCGCTGTTTCGCCGGTTTCCCCGGCGGCCAGGTTGTAGCGGTGCAGCCGGCCGCTGCGCATCACCTCCAGCGCCGCCGCGATCCCGTCTTCCGGGATCGGCTCCTGCTGGGTGAAACTGCCTTTGAATGTCTCTGTCATGATGCTGTTTTGGGGCGCGGACGGGCGCGGGTCAATGCCCTCACGCAACCAAGGCCCCGGCTTTCACGAAACCCGAAAGCAAGATGCGGCTTCGCTTCACCCGGGGCCTACGTCGCCCCCAGAAGCCGCTCCACCACGTCCGGCAATTCGTCGAAATGGCCGATCATGGCCTCGGGCTCCAGCTCGGCCACCGCCGCGCCTCCCGGCCCGAAGGTCACCAGCACAGAGGGCAGCCCCGCCGCGCGACTGGTTTCGCGATCGGTCACCGTGTCGCCCACCAGAAGCGCCCGGTCGGGGGCGCCGCCGGCCCGGCGGATCGCCTCGCGCAGCGGCTCGGGATCAGGCTTGCGGACGGGCAGCGTATCGGCGCCGATCAGGGCGCCGAAGGCCCCGCTCACCCCCAGCCGGTCCAGAAGCAGCTTGGCCAGCCGCTCGGGCTTGTTGGTGCAGATCGCCACGCGACAGCCGCTGTCCGACAGGGTCGCCACCGCGTCCATCGCGCCAGGATAGAGTACCGTATGCGTGTCGATGGCCCCGGCATAGGCCTCCAGCAGCAGCGGATACTGCCGCTCGACCTCGTCCAGGTCGCCCGCGCGCCCCAGCCGTTCCAGCCCCAGCGTCAGCATCGCCTTGCCACCCCGCAGCGCCGTGCCCGCATCGGCCACCGGATCCAGCAGATCGCCCGCACCCATTCCGCGGAAACAGCAATTCGCTGCCGCGATCAGGTCGCCGCTGGTGTCGGCCAGAGTCCCGTCGAGATCGAACACCACCGTGCGCATGGTCCTGCCTCCTGTCCCGGCGTCGACTCGGCATCATTCCGCCAAGGCCTGTCACACGCCGCAATCATCTTTGATGCGCCCCCGCCTTGCGTGGTGCACGCAACCCGATAAAACGGACGCGACCGAATTGGAAGAGGAACCGCATGGCAACGGCGCTGATCATTCTTGCCGCAGGCAAGGGCACCCGCATGAAATCCGACCTGCCCAAGGTGCTGCACGAGCTGGCCGGCGTGCCGATGCTGCACCACGCGATGCGCGGCGGCGCCTCCCTGTCGCCCGAACGCACCATCGTCGTGGCAGGCCACGGCGCGGCAGAGGTCGAGCGGGCGGCGAAGGCCTTCGACCCCGACGCCACGATCGCCCTGCAGGAACAGCAGAACGGCACCGGCGACGC